>NZ_DCYU01000055.1:567-81725 GCF_002331165.1 Pseudoalteromonas sp. UBA2102 | reverse complement strand
CCTTGTTCGTTAAAGCGTACCGCAGTAAAAATTTTCTGACGCGCAATATACGCCAGTTTACTCACAAGATCACCTGTAGTCAGCTTCCATACATGTGCTTGCTTCATACTATCTGCGGTAAATGCGTAGCGACCTTGTGGGTCTAGGGTTACTTGGGTAACACGCGTCGGGTGATTAAAGCGATGAATTACTTGCCCTGTACGTGTATCCCAAAAATAAGCAACGTAATCATTTGAGCCGCTTAAGGCATAGCGCCCATTAGGCGATAAATCAACGGTGTTTACTTTGTCTTGGTGGCCTAAAAACTCAATGCGGCGTCCGGTTTCTAGGTTTAAAAATACCACTACGCCGTCGCTTCTGCCGTATAAAACACTGCGGCCTTGGTTACTTATCGCAATATCGCGAATAGTGGCTTGTTGAATTTTATAATAGCCGCGGTTTTCGCCGTTGCTAATATCCCACACGGCAAAGGTGGTTTTTTCTGCGGTAACGGCCACGCTATTATCAAAGGCAATAGCCACAGCATACACTAGGCTTTCTTGTGATTGCTGTTGAAACCATTGATATTTTAGCACCTGCTGTTGATTATCCCACAGGGCGACCCCATGGTGAATGGAGGAGACTAGGCTGTATTTACCATCGTTAGATACTGCCGAGGAAAACGCACCCTGTGCTGCGTGTTCAAAGCGTTGTGCAGCTTGCTGTTTTTGATCGCTACAAGCTAGGGCTAATAAACAGCTAAAAGCGATTAAAAAAGTACGAAATATCGACATATTACAGGTATTTCCTCTTAACTCTTAGTGACTGAGAGGTTAGACTAGGTCACGTTGAAGGCCTAGGGTGTTTGTCTAATCACTATAATAGGTTAGGTTTTAATTTAGTTAGTTATTAAACAAGCAGCCTATCATGTAGGCCGTTAATCTTTAACTAGTAATAATACAATAAATGACAACTGCAAAGTGTGTCGGAGATTTAAAATGAAAAAGACGATTAGATTGTCATTGATTGCAGCGTCGGTTTTAGCGCTTACAGCTTGTAATCAAGAAGCAAAACAAGAACAAGCTGAAGTTAAATTAGACACTGTAGAGCAGCAACAAGCATACGGTATTGGTGCATCAGTAGGTAACTTTTTAAATAAAGACCTAGCTGATAAATCAGAGATTGGTATTGAACTAGACCAAGCACTATTAATTCGTGGTTTTGAAGACGCGCTTGCTGGTAATGCAAAAATCGATGAAGAAAAAATCCGTGAAGTGCTAACTGAGCTAGATACATCAGTGCGTGCAAAGCAAGAAGCTAAAGCTAAAGTTGAGTCTGAAAAAAGCAAAGAAGCAGGTAAAAAATACCTAGAAGAAAATGCTAAAAAAGAAGGCGTAACAGTAACTGAGTCAGGTCTACAGTACGAAGTACTTAGCGAAGGCGAAGGCGAAAAGCCAGCAGCAACAGACGTAGTTAAAGTACATTACAAAGGTACTTTATTAGACGGCACAGAGTTTGATAGCTCTTATGCGCGTAACGAGCCAACTACTTTCCCTCTTAACCGTGTAATTGCGGGTTGGACTGAAGGTTTACAGCTTATGTCAGTAGGGTCTAAGTACAAGTTCACTATTCCTTCTGAACTTGCTTACGGCGATCGTGACCTAGGTAAAATTCCAGCTAACTCAACGCTTGTTTTTGAAGTAGAACTACTTGAAATACAAGATGACGAAGCACCTGCGCAATAAGCGGTAGCTTATAACGCAAAAAGGGACCATAACGGTCCCTTTTTTGTTGGCTATTTTATTAATCTGTGTGGTTAGAAAACAAATTATCTATTAGCTCATCTTCTAGTTCAAAACGCGCTTCTAACGTTTCGCCAAGTACCGACAAATCGTTATCAAACTCAGCTAATAAGTCCTCTTTATCTACTTCTGCGTATTTATCGTTAAAGTCTAAAGCAATATCTGTTGTGCTAGAAATGCGCGGGTAAATTGTATTTGCCAGCTCTTGGCTTTCAAGGCCCTTGCTTTCGCAGGCTTTTGCAATGTCATCGTACACTTCAAAATGGCCGGCAGATAAGTAATCCATTAAAATTTGGCAAAATGATTGAATTTGTTCTGGCTCTGGTAAGGCGTGATCTTTTTTGTCGTATGGCGAAAACCCAGCCATTTTACAATAAAGTACAATTAACTCTTGGCGCTCGTTTAACCATTTATCAATGACAGTATGGCTACCACCCCATTTTTGTTGAGCTTTCTCTACGCGCGTCAGCATTACTGTTCTCCTAAGCTGGGTCACTTTTATGGTTAAATTTAAACTTTCTTATACATCAAGATATATTTTATTTAAGTGTATATCAACAAGTAAAAGGTATGAGCTGGTGCATGTGTGTATTTATTGTAGGTAAATTATTATTTTATTGCAGGCAAGAAAAAACCACCGGTTAAGGTGGCTTAATTTCTTGTTTTGGCCTGTTAATACAAGCTTTCTTATTGTTATAGAAGATTTTTGTTATTTTTATTATAAATATTTTTGTTATTGTTGTTTAAGATTTTTATTATTGTTCTTGTTAACGCGGGACAAACAATACCAAGGTTTTTGTTATGTTGCAAACATATTAACAAAAAGTTTTTATTGTTAGTTCTTTTTGGTTATTTAATACTCAAATGTGACTAAATAAGCAACAAACTAGGTTCTGTTAGCTGTAACACATGTTTTACGAGCTTAGCGATAGAGAGCCGGAGAATATGGTGGTACAATCTTGAACAATTTCTATAAGCCTCAGGATTATTTACGCTATGAGCGAATTAAAAAACGACCGTTATTTACGTGCACTTGCAAAACAACCCGTTGATGTAACACCGGTATGGATGATGCGCCAAGCAGGACGCTATTTACCAGAGTACCGTGCTACACGTGCACAAGCGGGCGATTTTATGAGCCTGTGCCGTAATGCTGAGCTTGCATGTGAAGTAACACTACAACCACTTCGCCGTTACCCGTTAGATGCTGCTATTTTATTTAGTGACATTTTAACTATTCCCGATGCTATGGGTTTAGGTTTGTACTTTGAAACCGGTGAAGGCCCTAAATTTGAAAACCCTATTTCGTCACTTGCTGATGTTAAAAAGATTCCTAAGCTAGACCCAACTGACGAGCTTGGCTATGTAATGAACGCAGTAAGTACTATTCGCCGTGAACTTAAAGGCGAAGTGCCACTAATTGGTTTTTCGGGTTCACCGTGGACACTAGCAACTTACATGGTTGAAGGTGGAAGCAGTAAAGTATTTGGTAAAATAAAAAAAATGGCGTTTGCAGAGCCGCAAACACTACATTTACTACTAGATAAACTAGCTGATTCAGTCATTGATTACTTAAACGCACAAGTAAAAGCCGGTGCGCAATCGTTAATGGTTTTTGACTCGTGGGGCGGCGTATTAAGCCCGCGCGATTACAACGAATTCTCACTGCAATACATGCATAAAATTGTTGATGGTTTAATTCGCGAATACGACGGCCGTAAAGTGCCGGTAACGCTATTTACCAAAAATGGTGGTCAGTGGATTGAAGCAATTGCAGCAACAGGCTGTGATGCAGTAGGTCTTGATTGGACTATTAATATTGGCGACGCTAAACGCCGTGTAGGCGATAAAGTTGCATTGCAAGGGAATATGGACCCGTCAATGCTTCACGGTACGCCTGATCGTATCCGCCAGGAAGTAGGCACTATTTTAGAAGACTTTGGCACAGGTGATGGCCACGTATTTAACCTAGGCCACGGTATTACACCAGATGTAGACCCAGAAAACGCCGGTGTATTTATCAATGCAGTACATGAGCTAAGCGCGCAATACCACAAATAACAACCGTAGTATTAATAGCTATTAAAAAGCCCGCTAATTAGCGGGCTTTTTGCTGTGTAGTAATCGGGTTAAGTAAATAACCTATTTAATCCATTTAACGCCGCAACACGGTAGGCTTCTGCCATCGTTGGGTAGTTAAATGTGGTATTTACAAAGTAGTCAACGGTGTTGCCTGCCCCTTTTTGTTCCATAATGGCTTGGCCAATGTGAACAATTTCTGAGGCACGCTCACCAAAGCAATGCACGCCAAGTACTTCTTTGGTTTCACTGTGAAACAATATTTTTAAACTACCAACTTCTGTACCCGCAATTTGCGCACGAGCTAAGTGCTTAAACTGAGCACGACCAACTTCATACGGTACTTTTGCAGCGGTTAGCTGTTGCTCTGTTTTACCTACCGAACTCATTTCAGGAATGGTATAAATACCGGCCGGTATATCTATAATTAGCTTATCTTCGCAATTACCGCAGGCAATAGCATCGGCAGCTATACGGCCTTGATCAAATGCTGCACTCGCTAAGCTTGGGTAGCCAATTACATCACCTACTGCGTAAACGTTATCTACCTCAGTTTGGTACATTTCGTTGACTTTAAGTTGGCCTCGACCATCGGCTTTTAAACCAATAGCTTCAAGGTTTAGCGTATCGGTATTACCTGTGCGCCCGTTAGCAAATAAAATACAGTCGGCTTTTACACGCTTGCCCGATTTTAAATGCATTACAACACAATCTGAGCGCGTTTCTATACGGTCAAACTCTTCGTTATGACGAATAACAATACCGCTATTCCAAAAGTGGTAGCTAAGAGCGTCAGAAATTTCTGCATCCATAAAGGCTAATAAGCGGTCGCGTGTGTTTACTAAATCTACCTTAGCGCCTAAGCCTTTAAAGATTGAAGCGTATTCACAGCCAATAACACCCGCACCGTATATAAGTACACGTTGTGGGTCGTGCTCTAGGCCTAAAATAGTATCGCTGTCGTAAATACGTGAATGGCTAAAGTCGACCTCAGGTGGGCGGTATGGGCGCGAGCCAGTAGCAATTACAATGGTTTTAGCGGTAATACGCTCTGCTGAGCCATCAAGGCGCTTAATTTCAACCGTGTGTTTATCTACAAAGCTCGCATCGCCTTGGTACATATGAATGCGGTTACGGTCGTAAAAGCTGCTACGTAAGTTTGACTGCTTAGAAATAACAGAACTTGCATGGCTTAAAATATCAGGAAACGTTAAGCGGCTAGGGCGCTCGCCAACATTAAAAAGTGGGTTTGCTTTGTATTCAATATAGCGGCTAACCGAGTGGCGTAATGCTTTTGAAGGAATTGTTCCCCAATGTACACAGCCACCGCCAACAGCTTGTTGGCGCTCAATAACCGCTACTTTTTTATCGTTTTTAGATAGGTTCATGGCGGTGCCTTCACCGCCAGGGCCCGTACCAATAATTATTGCGTCATATTGGTAAACTACGGGTGCTTTTTTTTGTTCTGGTTGTTTGGCCACAGCCACTCCTAAATTAATTAAAAGAGGCTTTTAATAACCTCGCATTAAGTGCTAGCCATGCCTGCTTTTGATTTTCCCAGGCGGCTTCCAGCTCATGGTATTGTGTCATTAATGCTGATTGTTCACACTGCTTTGCCATGTTATTTTTTTTAGCTTCTAACACTTGTTTTTGTAGTGAACAGTAATTTTGCAGCTTTTTCAGCAGTAAATCGTACTCTTGTTGTAATAATGTAAGCTTATCTTGCGCTAAAGGCAATTTTGAAAGGCGCGTTTGCGTTTTACTCATTAGCGTTTCGGCTTTGGCTTTTTCTATGCGCTCAACTGGGGTGCGCTTTAATTTACTGGCTAAACCGAGTGCTGCTAAAGAGCGAATCATCCATTTAGTTGGGTCGTAATGAAACCACTTAATACCGTTACGGTAATCGCTTGCAAAAATATGGTGAAAGTTATGGTAACCCTCGCCATAAGTAAATAGCGCTAAAAAGCCATTATCGCGTGCAGTGTTTTTCTCAGTGTATGGGCGTGAGCCCCAAATATGAGCCAATGAATTAATGAAAAAGGTAAAGTGCTGGCTCAATACTAAGCGTAATAAACCTGCAAGTAGTAGCATACCCCACACATCGCCTACTAATAAACCAAGCACAAGCGGTAAACCGACATTCATGGCTATAACAAGCTTTAAGTAGTGTTTATGCTGCCACATAACAATTTTATTGCGCTGTAAATCGCGACAATTACTGTAATCGTTATAACTATCGCCTTGGTAATCACGTAGCATCCAGCCAATATGGCTGTACCAAAAGCCGTTAGTTGCGGCGTAAGGGTCTTTTACTGGGTCATCTACTTGGCCGTGGTGTATACGGTGATCGCTACTCCAGTGCAACGCGCTGTTTTGCAAAGCAAATGCGCCACCAAGAGCAAAAATAAATTCTATTGCAGGGTGTACGTTATAGGCTTTGTGCGCCCATAATCGGTGGTATCCGGCAGTGATAGATAGGCCTGCGTAAAACATACAGCCTACAAATGCAATCCAATGCGCGCTGGTAAATCCGTAACTAATGCCGTACCAAGGTACAAGTGTGACAGCCGCCAAAAAGGTTAGGCTAAAAAATAGGACGTTTGTCCAAATAATCGGTGGTTTATTCATCGTTTTTACTCTCAGCGTACAACTGTAAGCTAAAATAGTGTTTCAATCTCTTGGCGTCAAGTATTAGACTAGACAATTCGGCTAATTATCATTAAAACTTCATATAAAATTACTCAGGGAGCTGTGGATGTCGGGTGTTAGAGCACAACAGAAACAAAAAACACGACAAGCCTTAATTGAGGCGGCATTTAATCAGCTTAGTGCTGATCATAGTTTTTCTAATTTAAGCTTACGCGAAGTGGCCCGCGAAGCCGGTATTGCCCCCACCTCTTTTTATCGCCACTTTAAAGATATGAACGAGCTAGGTTTAACCATGGTCGACGAAGCAGGCTTGACCCTTCGCCAACTTATGCGCCAAGCCCGCAGACGTATAGCCAGTGGCGGCAGCGTAATAAATACTTCGGTTGTTACCTTTATGGAGTTTATTGATAACTCAAGCAACCAATTTAGATTACTGCTGCGCGAACGTTCTGGCACCTCAAAAGCCTTTAGAGCCGCCGTAGCGCGTGAGGTAAAACACTTTATTTTAGAACTTGCGCATTATTTAGAAAGCGAAACCAAGTGCGATTCAATCCACGCTTATATTCAGGCCGAAGCCATGGTAACACTGGTATTTAATGCCGGCGCTGAAGCACTCGATATAGAAGGTCAACAACGCGAAGAACTCATTGAGCGGGTTATTTGGCAGCTACGTTATATTACCCGCGGTGCAGGTCATTATATACGTGAAACAAATAATCAGGTTTAGCTTAAAAAATTAGCAATAAGTTAATCTAAGCACGCAAGTTTACTCAACACATTAATTTAAGCTAAAAAGTCTATTCGTGTGATTTATAAAACCTGAATATGCTATTTTTAGGTATATAAATTTCTTTGATGTAGGGTTTTTATTCCCTTGTTTGGAATATTTATGCTTGCACCAACAGCTTTGTAATGTTAAAAATAGGCCTCACTGAACACACACAAGAAACAAGATGCAAAATATTCGTTTAATTACACTAAAACTTAACCTCTTACTGCTATGGTCAGTGAGCGGGGATTAGTGTGTTTGCATCGAGTTAAACACTAAAAACCCCGCAATTGCGGGGTTTTTTATTATCTCGCGGCTGGGATAAATTGAAATTTGGGTAACAGAGGAATGAGGGGCAGTTATGCAAGACAAAGATAAAGTATGGATTTTTGATACCACCTTACGTGATGGCGAGCAGGCACTTAAAGCAAGCCTTACAGAAGACGATAAAATTCAGCTAGCGCATACTATTAGCCGCTTGAGCGTGGATGTGATGGAAGTGGGTTTTCCGGTTTCGAGCCCCGCTGATTTTCGCTCGGTACAACGTATTGCAACCGAAGTCAAAGGCCCAATTATTTGTGGTTTAGCACGTTCAGTAGCAAAAGACATTGAAGCCTGTGGTGAGGCACTTCGCACAGCACAGCAAAGCCGTATTCATACTTTTATTGCCACAAGCCCTTTGCACCTTGAACACAAATTACGTATGAGCCTAGACGATGCAACGGCCATGGCGGTTAAATCAATTAAATTAGCGCGTAACTACACTGATGATGTTGAGTTTTCGTGTGAAGATGCAGGGCGTACGCCGCACTGGGATTTATGTAAAATTGTTGAGCAGGCAATTAACGCCGGTGCCTCTACTATTAATTTACCTGATACCGTTGGCTTTGTAACGCCAGACGAATACGCCGCAATGATCCGCCATTTAATGAATAACGTGCCAAATATAGATAAAGCGCGTTTAAGTGTACATTGTCATAACGATTTAGGTTTAGCTGTAGCTAACTCGGTAGCCGCGGTACAAGCCGGTGCTCGCCAAATTGAATGTACAATAAATGGTATTGGTGAGCGTGCGGGTAACTGCTCGCTTGAAGAAGTGGCGATGATCATGAAAATGCGCAAAGACCACTTAAACGTACACACCGATATTAAAAGCGAAGAAATTTATCGTGCATCTCGCCAAGTGGCAAAAATATGCAATATGCCGGTACAGCCAAATAAAGCCATTGTGGGCGAAAACGCCTTTGCACATAGCTCGGGCATTCACCAAGATGGCGTATTAAAAGCGCAAAATACTTATGAGATTATGTCGCCAGAAAGCGTCGGTGTGCCAAATAACCAATTAAATATGACCTCGCGTTCGGGCCGTCATGTTATTGAGCACCGCTTAGAAGAGTTAGGTTATCAAAAAGCTGACTACGATATGGACAGCTTATATGAGAGCTTTTTAGCGTTAGCTGATCAAAAAGGCACCGTATACGATTACGACCTTGAAGCCATGATTTACTTTAATCAAATTAACGACAAAGACGAAAAATACCAATTAGAGTTTGTAAACTCAGCGTCTAACTCACAGTCGGTAGCCAGCTCTACCATTGGGATGTTAATTGATGGCGAAGCAAAACAAGAAGCTGCTACAGGTAATGGCCCTGTTGAAGCCTCATTTGCGGCTATTGAGCGCTTAACAGGTATGAGCGTTGAAATGATTGAATACAATTTAGAAGCCACTGGCCAAGGCGCAAGCTCGCTTGGTCAAGTAAACATTATTGCTAAATACGATGGCCGCCCTTATCACGGTGCGGGTATTGCTGCGGATGTGGTAGAGGCGTCGGTACGCGCCATGATCCGTGTTTACAACTTAATTTATCGTGCACAAAAAGTGTCTGATTTAAAACAACAAAGGAAAGCAGGATGAGTAAAACAAACTACAGCGTTGCCGTATTAGCAGGCGACGGTATTGGCCCAGAAGTAATGGCAGCAGCAGAGCAAGTACTTGATGCTGTAAGCAATAAGTTTGGTTTTACCCTGAACCGTCAGCATCATGCTATTGGTGGCGCAGCTATTGACGAATTTGGTGAAGCATTACCACCAAAAACGCTAAGCGCGTGTGAAAACGCCGATGCCATTTTATTTGGCTCGGTAGGTGGCCCAAAATGGGAAAACCTACCACCTAATGAGCAACCTGAGCGTGCATCGCTTTTACCGCTTCGTAAGCACTTTGGTTTGTTTTGTAACTTACGCCCAGCACAGCTTTTACCGGCGCTTAGCGCAGCATCGCCATTACGTGCAGATATTAGCGAAAAAGGCTTTGATATTTTATGTGTACGCGAACTTACTGGCGGCATTTACTTTGGTGAAAAAGGCCGAAGCGGCGAAGGCGCTGAAGAAGCTGCATTTGATACACAAACTTACTCGCGTAAAGAAATTGAACGCATTGCCCGTTTTGCCTTTGAGGCAGCAAAATTACGTAGTAACCATGTAACATCGGTTGATAAAGCAAACGTGCTTGCATCAAGCGTGCTATGGCGTGAAGTAGTTACCGAAGTAAGCAAAGACTACCCAGAAGTCAGCCTAGATTACATATACGTAGATAACGCAGCTATGCAGTTAGTTAAACAGCCTAGCCAGTTTGACGTACTACTTTGCGATAACTTATTTGGTGATATTTTGTCAGATGAGTGTGCAATGATCACAGGCTCTATGGGCTTATTACCATCAGCAAGCTTAAATCAATCGGGCTTTGGTTTATACGAACCAGCCGGTGGGTCAGCGCCAGATATTGCTGGCAAAGGGGTTGCAAACCCGATTGCGCAAATTTTAAGTGCTGCACTTATGCTACGTTACTCATTAGGGCAAGACGAAGCTGCGCGCACTATTGAAAAAGCCGTAGCCGAAGCCGTAGAAGCAGGCGTTGGCACGCCAGATATCTACCCACAAGGTGGATACAGCACAAGCGATGTGGCAGCTGCCATCGTTTCACGTATTTAATATATAAATCGCAGCACCGTTATGCTGCGACTTAACAAAGTAGGGAATTAGCAAGTGGCCCAAACGTTATACGACAAAATTTGGCAAGCACATACCGTTGCCAGCATAAACGAGCAAACTGATTTACTTTATATTGACCGTCATTTAGTACACGAGGTGACATCACCACAGGCTTTTGCAGGCCTACGTGAAAAAAACCGTACGGTACGTTGCCCAGAAAAAACCTTTGCAACAATGGATCATAACGTATCGACTAAAAGCCGATCACTTGATGCAGCAAGCGAAGTATCTAAAAACCAGTTAATGGCACTTGATGCTAACTGTAAAGAGTTTGGCATTGTACTTTACGATTTAAACTCAATTAACCAAGGCATAGTGCATGTAATGGGGCCAGAACAAGGTATTACCTTGCCTGGCACTACCATTGTATGTGGTGATAGCCATACTTCTACGCATGGCGCGTTTGGCGCATTAGCGCACGGTATTGGTACTTCTGAGGTTGAGCACGTATTAGCAACGCAAACGCTACAGCAAAAAAAGGCAAAATCGTTAAAAATTCAAATTAACGGTGTGCTTCGCCCAACAGTAACCTCTAAAGATTTAATTATGGCGGTTATTGGTAAGTTAGGTACAGCTGGCGGTACAGGTTATGTTGCTGAATTTTGTGGTGAAGGCATTGAAGCACTTTCAATGGAAGCCCGCATGACGTTATGTAACATGAGTATTGAAATGGGTGCAAAAGCAGGTTTAATAGCACCAGATCAAATTACGTATGATTACTTAAAAGGTCGCCCATTTGCACCTAAAGGCGCTGACTTTAACGCTGCAGTTGAATACTGGGAAACCTTAAAATCAGATGAAGGCGCAGAGTTTGACTTGAGTGTTGAGCTTGAAGCTGACGACATTCAGCCGCAAATTACGTGGGGTACAAGCCCAGAGCAAGTAATTGGCGTTGATGAATGCATACCAGATCCAGACCAAGAACCAGATTTAATTAAAGCCGATGCTATACGCAGCGCACTTAGATACATGGACTTAAAAGCCGGCGATAAATTATCAAGCGCAAAAGTAGATACAGTCTTTATTGGCTCATGTACAAATAGCCGTATTGAAGATTTACGTGCCGCGGCAAAAATTGTTGAAGGCAAGCAAGTAGTCACAGGCATTGAAGCACTTATTGTACCGGGCTCTGGCCTTGTTAAAAAGCAAGCCGAAGACGAAGGCTTAGCCGATATTTTTAAAGCGGCAGGTTTTGAGTGGCGCGAGCCGGGCTGTTCAATGTGTTTAGCAATGAACGACGACCGCTTAGAAGCGGGCAAACGCTGTGCATCTACGTCTAACCGTAACTTTGAAGGCCGCCAAGGCCGTGGCGGGCGTACGCACTTAGTAAGCCCTGCAATGGCAGCGGCTGCTGCAATACATGGTCACTTTGTTGATATAAGAGGAGAAGCCTAATGAGCGTATTTTTTAGTGGCTTAATGGCCCCACTTGATAAAAACAATGTAGATACAGACCAAATTATTCCAAAGCAGTTTTTAACATCAACTAGCCGTGATGGTTTTGATGCAGCACTGTTTTACGATTGGCGTTACCTAGAAAACGGCGAACCAAATCCTGATTTTATTTTAAACCGCCCATGCTACCAAGGCGCGCAAATATTATTAACCCGCGACAACTTTGGTTGTGGCTCATCGCGAGAGCATGCACCATGGGCGCTTAAGCAATATGGTTTTGAAGTGATTTTAGCGGAAAGCTTTGCTGATATTTTCTTTAATAACTGTGGCAACAACCAAATGCTAGCCATTGCGCTACCCGCTGATACGCTTGAGCAATTGTTTGTACTTAGCGAGCAACACGACGATATAAACATTCAAATCGATCTTGAAAACCAAACACTAACAAGCGATAAGTTTGCGCCAATTAGTTTTGATATTCGTAAAGACGTAAAAGAGCGTTTATTAAGTGGCTTAGATTTTATTGGTGTGACCGAAACGCTAAATCCACAAATTGATGCGTTTGAAAAACAACTTGCTTCTGAGCGCCCTTGGCAGTAACGAAAAGCAATTAATTACATATGAAAACAAAGCGCGGCTGAGTATATAAGCCGCGCTTTTTTTATATTTAAGTTTTCTAATTATTAATGTCTAAAATCTGCCATTAGCGCAGGTATACCTGGCAGCATACCAACAATAGCCATAACGGTAGTTAAAATAACAAACATAATTAGCGGAATAACCCAGCGGCTCATTTTAGTTAAATTAGCACTGCGCTCTTTACAGCCAATTAAGCCTAAGTTATCAAGCAGCATAGTCAGTGACCAACCAAAAGCAGGGTTAACCAAGCTTGACGCAAATACAACAATAGCGGCCGATTGCGTTGTTTTACCTTCGCGTGTCATTTCCATACCCGCCTCAAGCAGCGGAATAAACACACCTACAATAAGCGCAACACACAGCACAGGTTGCCAAATGGCTAAATCCATTGGGTAGCCCCATAAACCCGCAATAATACAAAATACGGCTGTTAAAATGGCGCCCGCCGGGATAGGGCGTTTAGCAATAGCGGCAGGGACAATGTAAGTCCCCCACGATGAGGTAAAGTTAGCACCACCGGCCAGCGAGCCAAAGGTTTGTCTAACCGATGCGCTTAGCATGGTGTCGTCTATGTTCATTTGAACTTTTTCAGTGCGTTGCGGGTAACTGATTTTTTGAAATACTTGATGCCCTAAAAAATCCGGTGACCACATAGCCACAGCCAATACCGCAAACGGCAGCACAACCACAAAGCTTTCAAGCGTAGGTAGGCCAAGCATCCAGCCTGTGTTTTCGCCCCACCAATAAGCTGGGTTCATATTTGGTAAGCCCGGCGCAGTATTAAATTCAAACGGCGCACCGAGTGCAAATGCAACCACACCGCCAATAAGGCAGCTAAGCGGCACAGCCAACCAGCGCTTTTTAAAGTGCTCAAGTAACGCATACAATAAAATGGTCGCCAAAATAACAATAAATGCAATGTGCGCCATATCAATGGCCTCAGCCCATGCAAACAGCTTTTTAACCTGCGAAATTGTGCCAATAAAGCCTAAATATATAATTAAGCCCCCGCACACACCTTTACTGGTTAAGCGTGCCAGCAAGCTCCCTCCTTTGGTTATGGCTAAAATAAAGCCAAAGGCACCAATCAGTAAGCCAAACGCCATAGGATGGCCGCCAGCGGCAACCACAATAGGAATAAGAGGAATAAGTGGCCCATGAGTACCCGCTAAGTTAGCGGTAGGTAAAATAAAGCCCGAAAACAAAATAATAAAAATAGAAACAATCAGTAATTCATAGCGTACGTTTTCTAACACAAACGCATCACTTAAACCCAGTGGCGCTGCAAAAGTAGCGGCAATAGCACCCACCATAACAACTTTACCAATGGTGCCCGCCATGGCAGGAATCGTGTCTTCAAATTCAAAGCGGTAGTCTCTAAATGGTAAATTAGGCCGCCAGCGTTTAGGCTGCATAATTTGCAGCTCGTGCTCTAGGTATTCGTCGCGGGTATTAAACTCTGAACTAGCTTTATGCTTATTTTGATAGCTGTTGGCATCATCTACGTGCGGTGCGCTTGTTTTTTCTGGCTCGTTACCCTTTGGGGTTACTGACATAGTCCCTCCTGTTACTCGTTGCTTATTTATTAATACGGCTTTTGTTAAAGCAAATGAATAGTGAAGGAGCAGAGTAGATCAGCTTTTACTCAGGAATGTATAGGCAAAAGGTCGTGTATGGCTTTATTTTATGCTAAATCATTGTGTTGGCATTCTTAAATGTAAAGTATATTTTGTTTAAAATCAGTGTGTTGATTTGTTTTTTTATGTGTTCTAATTTGGTGAAACATTGTAAAAACAAGGCTGTTATCCTTTAGTCTAAGTAGTGGTTTATGTATTTTAATTGAACTGAAATAGCACATCTGCTAGGTTCAATGGTTACTCAAATAATAAGAAATTCAATGCAAATTCAATCTCCTAAATCAATTGGTATTTTACTTGGTACGCTTTACGGCATATTTATGCGGCTGTTTGTAGAGCTGCTTGATACTTATAATTTAAGTAGCCTTGTATCTATTTCATTTATGTTTTTAGTGCCCGTTGCAATTGGCTATATTCGTATTCATTTTGAATTTAAAAGCTCAAATACATTAACTAAAAGGCAAATGGTGACAATTGCTTGGCAGCCAATTTTTGTTTTTTTACTTGTAAGCGTTATTACACTGCTTGAAGGCAGTATTTGTGTGGCAATGGCTTTGCCTGCCTTTATGCTCTTTGCAAGTATGGGTGGTTTACTGGCAGGCTTTATTAAAAACCGCCAAACAAAAAACGCTAACAGGCCTTTACTTTCAATAGCTTTGCTTCCTGTATTGCTCTCACCTATTGAGGTAAATTATTTACACTTATCAAAAACGTACGAAGTCACCAACTCTATAGTTATTGAAGCGCCTATAAATCGTGTATGGCAGCAGCTTGCTAATGTAAGCACCATAGAGCCACAAGAATTGCCATTTTCGCTTACCCAATTAATAGGTGTACCTAAACCTTTAGAGGCAAATATGAATGCTACGGGGGTTGGGGCTGTTAGAACGAGTAAATGGCAAAAAGGAGTTGCATTTAAAGAAGTGATTACGGATTGGCAGCCAAATAAACAGATGCTTTATAGATTTGAGATAGACCCTGATGCTATTCCCGATGATGCACTCGATAAACACGTAAAACTAGGCGGCGAATACTTTTCACCTCTTTATGGTGGGTATGCGTTAAGTGAAGATAAAAGCGGCAATACTATTTTAACTTTAAAAACGACTGTGCAAGATAATACAAATTTTGGTGTTTATTCGCGAATATGGGGTGAGGTGATTTTTCAAGACTTCCATTATTCACTTTTAACATTAATGAAAAACAGAGCAGAAAAGCCACTTGTCGCAGCTATTTCCCATTATTAACTTAAACCGCTATGGTATTAAAAAACTATTATAAGAGTACTTTATGAAATTATTAACGGCAGCAACGTTATTACTTGCCTCATCAGCGGCTATCGCGCGTCCTGCGCCTTTGGTATCTATACCAACACACGATGCATTTTTTAATAATATAGCTGCGCATTGTGGTAAAGCGTTTGAGGGCAAAGTAAGCGTAGATAACGCAAAAGGCCCAAGCTCATTTGAGAATAAAAAACTAATCATGCATGTACGCAAATGTACTGATAGCGAGCTGCAAGTACCATTTCATGTGGGAGATGATGCATCGCGTACATGGATCATTACTAAAACGGGCAGTGGTTTGAGCTTAAAGCACGATCATCGCCATGAAGATGGCAGCGACGATGCCTCAACTATGTATGGCGGTCATACTCTTGATGCGGGTTTTGCACAAATGCAGTCTTTCCCGGCCGATCAATATTCTAAAGAGTTATTTGTAGCACAAGGGATAGCGCAGTCGGCAGGTAATACATGGCAAATGTATATTTATCCTGAGGTTTTTACGTATCGGTTAATTCGCCAAGGGCGCGAGTTTAAGGTGGACTTTGATTTAACTAAACCAATTACTCCACCAGCAGCGCCGTGGGGCTACGAAAAATAAACTATTTTTCTTTTTTCTCGGGTGCGTCACATTGTAGTAAAACGTTTAATGGTGGTTGATAAGCGCGTGGTTTAGTAGGAAAACGTTCGTACTCTTGCACGCCTTCAAGCACTTTTAACATAAAGGTTCTGCCGCGGCATAATCTGTCTGCGTGGCGCAATAAAAACATACTTTGATTAGCAAAGTGTTTGTAATCGTCTGATTGTATTTCTATTTTATAGTTGTCTTCACCAATTTTGGTTTGGTAATAATGTACTTTGTTATCAAAGTCGTATGACTTTTCTTTTTCGCCCACTTCTGCAAAGGCGCTCCCTATACCAGAAAAGGCTAGCAATGCAGCGCCAACAACTAAATGCGGTGTGTATAAGCCTTTCATAAAAATGTATCCTTTAATTTGCGAACTTAATACCCATTAATAAAGCATTAAGTGCGATGTATTTAAGTTAAGTCTAACACCCAAAAAGAGAATATGTGATGTTCAAACAAATAAAACAACTGTTTGCCGCTTTTGACGAGCAACAGCCAAGCATAGAGCAGCATGATCTAAAAACAGCGGTTGCTGCGCTGCTTATTGAAGTAATGCGTGCTGATTCTAAGCTCGACCATAATGAACAACACACCCTGACTGTAACCTTAAAAAAATACTTTAATTTAACAGAATCGGAAGTTGATGAGCTCACCAACAATGCCGCTGGTAGCTTAGACGGGGCTATTGATTACTTTCAATTTTCTAAGCAGATTAACGATCATTGCAGTGCGGCGCAGCGCATTGAAATAATTGAGCTATTATGGCGATTGGCGTATGCCGATGGAGAGATAGATCCCCAAGAAGAGTATGTAATACGCAAAGTGGCTGGGCTTTTATATGTAGCGCACACCGATTTTATCGCTGCTAAATTAGCAGCGACACAATCGTAAAAATTAGCTTAATTTACTAGCAACAGAAACGAGCTGCTGCGTTAATACGCTCACTTTTTCTGCTGTGGTAGGGTCGCTAATTTTTCCGTCTTCGTCAAATACAGTAAATGCTGATGGGATAGCGAGCTGATCGGCAAGTACTAACGAGCCAATCCCGCTTAAAATATCGCGTACATGGTTTAAGCCGCGCAGCCCACCCAAACCGCCCGGTGATGTAGCAAATAACGCCACTACCTTGTTGCGAAATGCGGGTACTGCGCCTTGCTCAGTTCGCGATGCCCAATCAATTGCATTTTTAAGTGCAGCAGTAATTGAGCCGTTGTACTCTGGGCTTGCTAGTAAAATACCATCAGCATTACGCAGTTTATCTTTTAATAGTTGTGCATCGGTGGGTGTGCCTTGCGCTTCAATGTCTTCGCTAAATAATGGCAAATTTAACTCGGCGAGTGTAATTACTTCCACTTCAGCACCGGTTTGCAGAGCAAAACGAGCTGCTTCGTTAATAAGTTTTTGGTTAAAGCTATCTTTACGCAGGCTACCCGCGAGCGCGATAATTTTTGGTGCTGACATAATTTAGACCTTTTATTGGTTGGGTATGACACTAATGTAGCAAATTTTTGCTTGTAGAAAACCCGAATAAACGCAACACTTATGTGCGTATATGCACATAAGTAGAAGGCGGGTAGCGTGGCAATAAAATTTGACGACTGGCAAGACGTAAAAGTTGCCTTTGAAGTGGCAAGACTAGGTACTTTGACCGCCGCAGCAGAGGCATTAAGTGTGCACCATAGCACAGTATTGAGACGCATAAATAACTTAGAGAAAAACTTAAATGTACGGTTATTTCATCGCCATGCGCGCGGATATAAAGTAACCGAAAGCGGGGCAAAATTATTTGAAACCGCTCAAGCAATAGATAACTCACTTGAAGGTTTACATAACGCCATTGCCGCAGCCGATAGTGAGCTCAGAGGGAGCTTGTTACTGACTACCGTGAGTGGTTTTATGGATATGCTAAGCAACGTGTGTGAGCAGTTTCAAACATTGCATCCGCAAGTGCAGCTAGAAGTGATTTTAGAGCAAAAGCGCCTAAGGCTTGACCACGGACAAGCTCATATAGCAATACGTGTAGGCCCTAAACCTGATGAAGGCGACTATATAGCGCAGCACTTAGCTAAGCTATCGGCCGGCCTATATGCCCACAAACGTTATATTGCTAAACACGGCATGCCAAAAACCTTAGATGACTTAAAGCAGCATAATTTTATATCGGGTATTGCGGGGTTTAATGCGCGGGTACCGTACTTTAGCTGGGTTGATGAGTTTATTCCTCAGTCGCAAATTAAATTAAGAGTATCAGAAACCTCAGAAGCGGCGCGCGCGGTTATTAAAGGTTTAGGCATAGGGGGGTTGCATCAAAGCGCGATAGAAAATAACCCCGACGTAGTGCCTATATTGCACGACAAATTACATTGGGAGTTTGACTCTTGGTTGGTTACTCACCATTTAGTACACCGCACGGCCAAAGTGCAAGCCTTTGCTGCGTTATTAAAAACCTACTTTAGTAACATGCCACACGTTAAATAGTTTTTTTAACTTTAATGCCTAAGCGTTTGGCAAGCCTAACTAGGTTGGCTCTGTCGAGTTCAAGGGTTCGTGCAGTAGCTGCCCAATTATAATTATGCTGTTTTAATTGCTCGGTAATAACCGTAAATTGCAAAGATTCAACGGCCCGTTTTAAGGGCTGATGATGAGCAATGTGGGCGGTAATTGGCGTGCTAACGTGCGCGTTGTTGTTTGGTTGTTGGGCTAAATCGCAGTGCTCGCTTGTAATTGTTATTATTGGGTTTTGCCACTGGCTTTGTTTAGCCTTTAATGCGCTGCGGCTAATAACATGTTCAAGCTCCCGTACATTACCAGGCCAACTGTATTGGTTGAGCAATACTTGCGCTTCAGTGCTTAGCTTTAATTGTTTAATACCTAATTTACGGGCAGTTTGTTCAATAAAATAACCAGCCAGTAAAGTTATGTCGTGCTCGCGTTTATTAAGTGGCGGCACGGTAATAGGGTAAACACTTAGCCGGTGATATAAATCGGCTCTAAAGCGACCTTGTACTACCTCATGTTTTAAATCACGATTAGTGGCTGCTATTACCCTTACATCCACATATTTTGGCGTGTCTTCTCCTACTGTTTGTATTTCACCACTTTGCAACACACGCAATAATTTGCTTTGCATAGCCAATGGTAGCTCGCCAATTTCGTCTAAAAATAACGTGCCACCATCAGCTAACTGAAACTTACCTTGGCGGGCATTTTGTGCGCCAGTAAATGAGCCTTTGGCGTGGCCAAAAAACTCACTCTCTGCAAGATTTTCGGGGAGTGAGGCACAATTTAAGTGAATCAGCGGTTGATCTTTTCGGGCAGAATTTAAGTGAATATTACGCGCTACTAGCTCTTTCCCTACGCCCGTCTCTCCTAACACCAATACACTAAAATTAGAGGCCGCAACGAGTTTTATTTCATTTTTTAGCGTTTGCATTACAGGGCTTTGGCCAATAATTTCGCCGCCATCGCGAGTAAGTGCATCACGCGTTAGCGCTTGTATAAGGGCGTTTGAATGCTGAGCATGGTGTTTGTAATGGGCAAGCTCTAGGGCTGTTTTAAAATGCGCACTGCACAGTGTTTGTAAGGTGCTGAGTGTATCTGCACTAATACTGCTAAAGGCATTTGCGTTTAAGCTATCGAATGTAAGCACGCCTAGCAAAGTGCTTTTATCGTAAAGGGGTAAGCCTAAGCAAGCATGCACAGGAATATCGCCCGTTTTGGCCAGCAGTAGGCCGTCGTATGGGTCGGGCAGGGGGCAGTCGTGTGCAAACTGTAATGCGTGGCTTGCACTACAAATGGCCGCTAATCGTGGGTGCTCTGCTATTTTAAAGCGCCTGCCAAGGCTGTCGGGCATAAGACCTTTGATGGCTAAGGGCTTAAGTTGCTCGCCCTGCACAACAAGTAATGCACTGGCATCGCTAGGTATTACACGTTCAACCGTTGCCAATAACCGATCAAAGCTGTGCTCGTGCAGCGTGCTTTGGGCAAGCTCTAAAGCCACTTGGGTAAGGTTGAATTGCTGGTTCATGTTAAAATGACCTGTTCGTGTTTTTATGATTTAAATTAGAGTGTGTCATAAAGACTCAATTTGTAAAGTATTTATATTTAACTTACTGAATATTAGTGTTTTATTTTATTGGCACACTATGTGTAATAGCTAAGTAACGTTAATGGTTGCTGAGGTAGTTATGAACACACTTACACTAAATAATGTAAACAACCAGGTTGAGTTAGGCGCATTTTTTAAATCGCTATTATTTACTGCTAATACAGTATTAGGGCTTAGCGCTATTTGTATGGTTGTGAGCATTTTAATTAGTTACCCGTACGCAGAGCACTTTTCGATGCAGGTACAAATATCAGCGCACATTAGTACGATTGTAGTGGCAGCTATTTTAAAAGTTAGTTATGTGCTGCGTTGTGTTGCGCAACATGGTTTAGGGCAGGAAGTACGCTAATGCGCCCACTAAATTTAACAGAGCCAATGCCAGCGCACATAGCTATTCATCACGTAACAAAATGGCCGTTATGGATGCTTGCATTTAGACCCTACTTTTTAGCAGGCGGTTTGCTGGCATTTTTTTCGATAGGGTATTGGTTACTTATTTTAACGGGCTATGCTAGTTGGCACTTAACCATGCCAGCCACACTTTGGCACGCGCACGAAATGCTATTTGGCTTTGCAGGAGTGGTAGCAGGCGGTTTTTTACTTACGGCGGCACAAACTTGGACAGGCGTTGAAAGTATAAGTGGCAAAGCACTTATGCTACTTACTTTTGTATGGATAAGTGCTCGTTTAGCATTTTTTATAAAGCTGGCTGATTTTGCTAATGCTAATTTATGGCTTGTTACTTTGCTACAGCTAGCATGGTGGCTTGGGGCAATTACGGCGCTGGCTAATATGCTATTAACAGCACGTAGTAAAAATAATTACCCGTTTTTAGTTATTTTAAGCGTGTTGTGCGCCCTTAATACTCTTTATTTACTCCTTGTTTTAAATAACAACATGCAGCTTGCATTAGCTGTGGTTGATACTGCGGTACTGGTTGTCAGTTTACTGGTCGGCATTGTAGCAGGGCGGGTTATTCCTTTTTTTACAGCTAAAGGCTTAGCGCTTAGCGAGCAAGTACACAGTCCTAAAATTGATAAAGCGCTGCTGTATTTATCAATATTGGCAATTACTTTATTTTTTATCAGTAAATTATTTTTAAGCTCAATTAGCCCTGCATTCATTGTTGCAATAGTGGCTGTGCTTCACTTAATTCGCGCAAAGCTTTGGTGGCATGCAAACGTGCTAAAAGTGCCTTTATTGTGGTCTTTGCATTTTTCTTATTTTGCTTTAGGTGCTGGCTTAATGATGATTGCACTGAGCTTTTACACAAGCGAAATACATTTTAAAGATGCGCTCCACCTTATCACTATTGGCACAATAGGGATGATGATTTTAGCCATGATGACCCGTGTATCGCTAGGGCATACAGGGCGTACGCTTTATACACCTAAATATATATCTGTTGCTTTTGCGCTTGTGCTGGTGGCAGCTATTACTCGCTCCATACTCCCCTTAATTATTGCGCCACACTTTGCTTGGCAGATCAGTGCCTTTCTGTGGTTAGTGGCTTTTTTGTTATTTTTAATTTACTGCACACCTATATTAACGCGCCGTCGTGTTGATGGGCGCCGTGGTTAGTTTACCTACAGGACTACATTATGTTATCTGATAAAACCATTGAGATTGTTAAAAGCACTGTTCCGTTATTAGCGCAAGCCGGCACGGTTGTGACCGATCATTTTTATAAGCGACTATTTAGCCATAACCCAGAGCTTAAAAATATTTTTAATATGACCAACCAAAACACCGGGCGCCAGCAATTTGCTTTGTTTAACGCCTTAGCGGCATACGCTCAAAACATTGATAACTTAGCGGTGTTAAAAGAGGCATTAGCGCGCATTAACCATAAACACACCAGTTTAAATATTTTACCAGAGCACTACCCCATTGTTGGTGCTCACTTAATTGGCACCTTAAAAGAGCTAATACCAGAGCAGTTTACGCCGGATGTAGAATACGCTTGGCGTGAAGCTTACGCACTGCTTGCTGATATTTGTATAACCGAAGAAGAGGCTTTATATGAGCACAGTAAAAATAAACACGGCGGTTGGGTGGGTACTCGCCAATTTGAAATAACCAACAAGCAAGTTGAATCAGCACTCGTAACAAGTTTTACGCTAACGCCTATAGATGGCAAAGCGGTGATTACCCATAAACCAGGCCAGTATTTAGGGATTAAAGTTAAACCAGAGGGCGCTGAATATGAAGAAATTCGCCAGTATTCTATTTCACAAAAAGCCAATGGTAAAAACTACCGTATTAGTGTTAAAAAAGAGCTACAGCCAAAGCCTGGCATGGTGTCTAATTATTTACACTCACTAGCTCAAGGCGACGTAGTTGAACTGTACCCGCCTGCAGGAGATTTCTTTTTACGAAATAGTAAAAAACCAGCGGTACTTATTTCAGCAGGTGTAGGGCAAACCCCAATGCTTGCGATGCTCGAAACGCTATTAAGCGATAACCCTAGGCAAAATATTATGTATTTACATGCGTGCGAAAATACGCAGCAGCACTCATTTGCACACTATTTAAATGAATTAAGTACGGCTTATAACAGCTTGCAAACTATTACGTGGTTTAATCAAAGTAGTGAAGGGGCTGATTTTACAGGGTTAATGGACTTAACTGCCATAAAAACACAGTTACCTCTTAAAAATGGCGATTTTTACTTATGCGGCCCCGCTGGGTTTATGGCGTTTGTGAAAAGCCAGTTACTGGCACTAGGCGTTCAAAACGAGCATATTCATTACGAAGTGTTTGGTCCGCATCAAGACTTATAAACCAAGAGAAAAACGATAAAGGCACACAGCATAAATGCTGTGTGCCTTTTTAATAGTATTTTATTGTGCTTTACAACTTACGTTTTTAAGCTCAATAGACATATCTTTTTTAGGATAATAAAGCACGCACTGCTCGGCAATTATTTGTAAAACAAACTTTTCTGGCTTGATATTATGCGCGCCCATTATGGGCATACCATTTGAGCCTTTACTATTTCCATGGCTTAATAATAGCTCGCTGCGTTTAGTAAAAACGGTGTCGGCCAGTGTAACTAGTGTGCCGCCCTTTGCTTTTATAATCGCTTGCTGGAGCGTGGCTATAACGCCTGGGTTTACCTCGGTAAGTAGTGCAGGCTTAGCAGTGGCATTACTCATACTGTTACATCCTCCAATAAATAATAAGGTTAATATTGCCAGTAGTTTAGCCATTACTTATCCTTATTTAACGTAGGCCAGGTTAAATCCATATTGCCACGGTTAACGTTATTAGGTGCGTTTAAAGGTAATAGCTGCTTGCTATCGCCAGCAGCGCTTTGTACTTGCTTTTTAATACTCGCAGAGGCGGTGCTAACAGGGCACGTGCCGTTATTATCAATATGATAAAGCGCAGTAGAGAGTATCCCTTCGTTTGGATCGCCTAATTGATTATCAAAGTCGTCACTGACTACACAGCCTTTTACATCAGCATCAAACTGCGGTGTAGGCGTTGGCGTAAAGCCTGCTGCATATTCACCAAACCCTTTACTGTTAATACCGCTAAATTGAATGGTGTAATAGGTGGTGCCACAGTTATGTGTTGGGGTAAAACCGTATGGTTTACCGCAGGTTGTGTCGCCAATGAGCACTACTTCGGCGTCAATGCCTTTTAAGCCATTAATAAAGGCTTCTGAGGCTGAACACGTACCCGATGTACTAAGCACATACACCTTAGATAGGTTTAAATCGGGGAGGCTTTCGCCAGTGCTAAAAAAAGTTGAGTAATCAATTTCTTCATCTATAAACGGAAAAGGCGACTCTACCGGTTGTTTATCGTTTTGCTGAGTTTGGTAATAAATACGGTTTTGAATGTTGGCGCTGCCCGCCACCATGTAAGCCAGCTGCGAAGAAAGCGCTAATAAACCGCCTCCGTTATATCTAAAGTCGATAACAAGCTCTTCTACGTTATCGGTTTTAAATTTATTAACGGCAGCAATTAAGCCTTCTTGGGCAATACCTATATGGCTATTAAACTGCATGTACCCTACGCTAGTGCCATTTGCAGTGGTAATGGTTTTTACGTTTTGTACAGGTGTTTGCTCTATGTTGCCGGCAGTTACGTTAAAGGTTTTTTCAGCGCCATCGTTACTGCGCACCACGATGGTGTGCGAGTCGCCATTAGTGGGGCTAAATAAGCCTTCGTTTAAGGTATCTACGCCTGCTTGTGTGCTGGTATTAATGCTTACGCCATCAACTTCAAGTACGGTATCGCCACGTTGAAAACCAATTTGGCTTGCTGGTGAGTCGTCTTCTAGGTAGGCAACACGTAAAATTCTATCAGCTGGGTCGCCAATAAATGCCCAATTTATACCATAGCCTGAGGTTACACCTGATTGCGCTTCTTGGAAGTAGTCCTCAGAAGGCTCTGAAAAATGAAAATTATCTTTTTTAGCGCCAGAATCGGTTAGTTCTTCGGTTTTTAGTTGGGCAAAATAATCGGCCACTGTAGCAAAGTTTTCAGGGTCGTTATCGGCTATTTCATCATACCAAAGGTAGGTTTCGTCACTCCACGAGCGAAGCCAAAGCTTTTCGTAAAGGGCCGAACCGGCTTGGTCAGGGTAGGGCTCATTATTATTAAACGGATCGTTACCTGTGCGTGGGTTTTCGCAAAAGTTTTTTAACTCCTCCGATGGCTCAAATACACCTGCCGTCCAAGTTGGGGCTGTGCTTGCAGGAGGTGTGACGACTGGGTCGGGCGTTTCATTCATGCTGCTACCACCGCCACAGCCCACAAGCGTTAGGCTTGAAAGTGCAGCAATAATAGCGAGTGTTGCTTTATTGTTTTTAAACATACAAAACTACTTTTTGTAAATAAGTTGTTTAAAATACTACAACACCCGCCCATTTATTCAACGTATTAGCCCCTAAATTATGTAAATGAGTGTATACATTTAGGTGTACTACAGCTTACTTGCGCTGTTTTTATCTGCAAATGCTTGTTTTTGCCAAGCATAAAATAGCTTTTGTTGTTTAGCTGATATTTTTAAGCCGTATGTTTTTTGCATATAAGCGTAGGTGTCGGCAATGCGCTTACGGGCATAAAAAGGAGGCTCTACAACGCGTTGTTTAAAATTAACCTTTACTTGGCAGCGGCCATATTGGGTAGCGTTTTCGCTAAGCATACCAAAGCGATAGTTAGATCGATCTGCGTTAATTTCGCCAATAGCAGGGGCTAAATTGTTTATATCGGCTTCCATTTTTCTAAATTTAGCACTGACCTTGCGACAGTTTTTACGACCACCGTTTTGCCAGCATTGTAACTGGTGACCAAATTCCCACGCCGGCACTATATGCTCCCACTCTATACGCAGCGCACGTACATTAACCTTGCCAGAGGAAGTTAACGTATTACGCGGAATATAACCACAGTTGCTAGGATCGGGGATTAGCTTTTTACCTTGTTTTTTAATGTCGCAGCCGCAGTAAAGGCTTTTGGCGTTTTCGGGTAGGGTTTTAATTAAGTGCCTTTTAGCCGTTGAAAAACGGGTAAATTCTTCACTCGATGCAGAAAAACAAATACAACAAGCCACAAAGGCCAAAATAAATTTAAGCATATCCATCACATACGTGAACTACAGGAGGCGCTAGTCTAAAGTTTTGCTGCTAAAAGATAAAGCCTGAACAAATTTTAATCCGCTATGCTTAGTACACTCTATACTGATATAAAAAATAGCGAGGAGATGACTATGCTAGGTGCTTTTTCAATAAGTTTAACGGTTAAAGATATTAGAGCCTCAAAAGCGTTTTACGAAAAGCTGGGCTTTAGCGAGTTTGCAGGTGAGATAGAGCAAAACTGGCTAGTGATGAAAAACGGTGAGCATTTAATTGGCTTGTTCTCGGGTATGTTTGATAAAAACATGCTGACCTTCAATCCTGGCTGGGATCAAAACGCACAAACCGTTACAGAGTTTAAGGATGTTGATGCGCTTAGCGAATATTTTCAAAACGCTCATATCCAGGTTGAACCTGTGGGTGATAAAAGTTTTATTATTACCGACCCAGACGGCAACCCTATTTTGATTGACCAACACGTGTAAGTTTTTTTAGCCTAACGTTTTGTATTAATAAAATAATACCGCATAAACAAAATAGTACGCTGGTGGCTGCAAAACTGATGAGAAGCGGGTTGTTAAAATCTTCACGCTCGTCGTAATCCATTATGTGTAGCATCCAAAAAAAGTCGAATATGCGCCATAGTGTGCTGCGAACGGTGATAACTTTGCCGTTAATTGCATTTAAATACAGCGTGGTATTAAAGGTGTCGTTAAATTGTACTTGCCACACATTTGTTTTGTATCCCACCTCTCGAGTGCCTTGTTTTAAAAGCGTTGTGTTAATTGGCTTAGCGTCGATGAGTAAATGCGCTTGTGCATTAGCGGTAATTTGTATTTTAGTGGGTGGCTGAAAAGGGCGCCCCGTTAAACCATTAAAGCTCTGCTGCTCGTCAGTATTAATAACAGTAATAAGCGGGGTCGTTAAAAAGTGCTCAAATACTATTTGCATGGGGTTAGGCACTTGGGCAGTAATATTATCGAGTGATGTGGGGTAGTCTGCTTGAGTAAATGGGTTTGTAAGTGTGCGCTTAGCAAGGTGCTTACCGTGTACGTATTCAAGTGGTATCGCGCTCATTACTAAGCCGCCTAAAAGCCAAGCTAAAATTTGTAAGGCAAGTAAATAGCCTAGCCACTTATGTAGTTTTCGAGCGCGCTTAAATAGTTGTTTTCTCATTTTGTGCTTCTTATTATTTTTAGCGTTAGTGTATTACAGCAGCCCATGCTTTTACTGCGGCATTTTGTCGCAGTTATTCATAAGCTTACTCTAACTTTATAAAAATAATAAAAAGGAGCGGTAAAAAATCAGTGAGGCTGTGTTTAATGCTCACGTAAGGCATTTATTAGCCCTTGTTTGCTCATTTTTGAGCGGCCGCTAATGCCGAGCTCTTTAGCTTTATTGTACAGCTGCTTTTTAGTGCGCTGCTCATACTTTGAGGCTTTGCCGCCTTTAACAGCGGTTTTATGAGTATTGCTATTAGCAATGCGCGCAGCTTTTTGTTTGCTCATGCCTTCATCTCGAAGCGCATCGTATTGATCGTCGTTTTTAATTTGCGGGCCATGATCTACCATAATTGTCCTCCTGAAGCGTTTAATTACGCAGTGTGTGTATAACTTTCATACATAAACGGTAAAATTAAGCGTAACTAGCCTAACCCGTTTTATAAGGCAAATTAGATGCCAATGGCGTTTAAACAGGTATTTTCTATTAATAAAGCCATGTTTAGCGCTTAGTTGATTTGGTATAAAAGTAAAACTGCGTTAAAGTTTGCGATGAAACTATAAGAGGGTAAAAAGCAGACAATGTCGGAAATTCAATTTTTAAATGTAGATCTAGAGCTTGAGTCTAAACAAGATATTAGCGCCCTAGTGGCAGACTTAAAGAAAAACGCGATGGTTTTGCATTATGACAAAGACGAATATCGTCAATTGGCGCGTATTGAAGCCTCAGGTGATATAACCACGCCAGACAAAGCAATCAACCACTTATGTGAATTAATAGAGTCGTGTTCACGTAATGCGCTTAAGCAGTGGCTAAGCTGTTCGCGCAGAACGTTTGATATAGGCTTTGAGTCGGGCACGTCACCTAAGTGTTTTAACCAAGCTCTACATGCAGATACACTACTACGTATATCTGCCATTGGCGCTGGTATGGAAATAACGATTTACCCTATCGAAAAGTAGCCATAGTTAACTATTTGCGCTCGACAACCGCTGCGGTCATTTTTGATACGCAGCAAAGCTCGCCGCGGCTATTGGTTATTTTTATTTCCCATACAGAACTGCGCTTACCAATATGAAATGCACGAGTAACGGCGGTTAAAGTGCCATTTCGAGAGGCCTTTAAGTGGCTGGCGCTAATTTCCTGTCCAACACAATAAAATTTTGTAAAGTCCACTACAAAGTTAGCGGCGTAGCTTGCTACGGTTTCAGCAAGTACCACATTTGCGCCACCATGTACCATACCAATAGGATTATGATGCTCAGGAATAGCAGGCATGGTAGCCACTAGGTAATCATCTCCTATTTCGGTTATTTCTATGCCCATGGTTTTCATCAGCGTGCCTTGGCCGTTTATTCCCTCATCTAACTGTTTGCAAAGCTCTAATGTGATGGGTTGATGCCAAATACTCATAATTACTCCTTTATATTGAAAGCAAATTTATAGCATTTTAAATACTGAACGTCTGCAATTACCTAAAATTTATCCAGGCGCGGTGTATTTAGCTATTTTAAAGCACAATTTAAATTTGCGATTTTTATTTAACTGTATATACTCACAGTTAAATGTACTGTATGGAAAACCAGTTGTATGCGACCATTAACTAAACGCCAAGCTCAAATACTCGAACTAATAAAAGTTTTTATTAAAGACACTGGTATGCCTCCTACACGTGCCGAAATTGCGCAAACACTCGGTTTTAAAAGTGCCAATGCTGCAGAAGAGCACTTAAAAGCGCTTGCCAAAAAAGGTGTTATTAAAATGAAACCAGGCGCAAGCCGTGGTATTCAATTGGTTGAAGAAGAAGAGCCAGAGCAACTAGGTCTGCCATTAATAGGTAGAGTTGCAGCGGGTTCGCCTATTTTGGCGCAAGAACATGTTGAGAGTCACTGTAAAATAGACCCACTCATGTTTAAACCAGCCGCCGACTTTTTACTGCGTGTTAACGGCATGAGTATGAAAGATATAGGTATTATGGATGGTGACTTGCTTGCCGTACACCGTACTCAAACAGCAGAAAACGGCCAAGTTGTGGTTGCACGAGTAGATGAAGACGTAACCGTAAAACGCCTAGAAAAAGCAGGCCGAAAAGTATTATTACACGCCGAAAACGAAGAGTTTACGCCAATTGAAGTAGACCTTGAAAACGAATCGTTTAATATTGAAGGGTTAGCCGTTGGCGTAATAAGAAATGCCGATTGGATGTAATTTTTAACTATTTTTAATTAATATTTATAAATGCGCACTTTTTAGTGTGCATTTTTGTTTTAAAAACAAACCTTCCACCGTCTCAAAACGCCCTAAAATTATTTAGGCTGTAAACTTTTTTTCACTCATACTTTTATCTTCCTAAGCGTGTTACATCCCTTAATTTTGCTCGTATCTTGGCTGTTAAATAACAATTTAATACGCCGTCATTTAGTCAATACTAAAATATCACTTGATTGTTTTTTATACTAAAACTTGCTTGTTGTACGTTTTTTAGCTAATCATTAATGTGCTGGACTAACAATAACTCACAGCTTTTTAGTTATGAGAACACACAATATACACAAACCTTTTGTTGTCCTAGCGATACCAATCAAAAATAAGATTGGTTAAAAAATAAAAATAACGAATTGGCGTTTAAGCCGTATGCCTCTTCGCTTTGCATTCGCAATAGCATCAAAGGAGCCGTCACATGGGTAAACTGACCTCTACCTTGTGGCTTGTGTTGATTATGTTCCCGCAGCAAGTGCTGGCTAATAGCCAATACAATATGCGCAAGGGCGTAACCGATATAAGTAATAATGTATATCAGCTACACATGACCATATTTTTAATATGTTGTGTGATTGGGGTGATAGTGTTCGCAATAATGTTTTGGGCACTGATTCATCACCGTAAATCTAAAGGGGCAGTTCCTGCCCAATTTCATGAAAGTACCAAAGTAGAAATTCTTTGGACTGCCATTCCGTTTGTTATTTTAATTGCCATGGCAATCCCTGCCACTAAAACCCTCATTGCGATGGAAGATGCCAGTAAGGCCGACTTAACCATTAAAATTACAGGGTCACAGTGGAAGTGGCATTATGAATATATGGGCGAAGACGTAGAGTTTTACTCTATTTTATCTACCCCTCAAGACGAAATAGCCAACCTTGCTAATAAAAACCCTAATTACTTACTTGAGGTTGATAAACCTTTAGTACTGCCAATTAATCAAAAGGTGCGTTTTTTAATGACCTCTGATGATGTTATTCACTCTTGGTGGGTCCCCGATTTTGCCGTTAAAAAAGATGCCAACCCGGGGTTTATCAACGAAACGTGGACCAACATTAACGAAGAAGGTATTTACCGGGGACAGTGTGCAGAGCTGTGCGGTAAAGATCATGGTTTTATGCCCGTGGTGGTTGAAGCTAAATCGCAAGAGGACTTTAACGCATGGCTTGCAGATGCTAAGCAAGCTAAGCAAAAAGCCGCACTTGCTGATGCAGCATTGCTTGAGACAACAATTCCTAAAGAAGAGCTAATGACACTAGGTGAGCAAGTGTATATGGCAAGTTGCGCTGCGTGTCATCAACCTACTGGTATGGGTTTACCGGGCGTATTTCCTGCGTTAAAAGGCAGCCCCATTGTTTTGGGTGATATAAAAGATCACATTGATGTAGTGATTCATGGCCGCCCAGGAACTGCAATGCAGGCATTTGCAAAGCAGCTCTCAATTAAACAACTTGCAGCGGTAATTACCTATAAACGTAATGCGTGGGGTAATGAAACGGGTGATGTCATCCAACCTAGTGAAATTCAGGCAGCACTTGATGCGGAGGCGAACTAATGAGTAGCATAGTAGAACAACCTAACGCCAATAACGCTCACCACGGCCATCACCCAGCCAAAGGTTTTAAACGTTGGTTATACACAACAAACCATAAAGATATTGGCAGCATGTACTTAATTTTTTCGCTGACTATGTTTTTAATTGGTGGTGCAATGGCCATGGTTATTCGGGCTGAGTTATTTCAGCCAGGATTACAATTGGTAGACCCACACTTTTTTAACCAAATGACCACAGTACACGGTTTAATTATGGTGTTTGGTGCTGTAATGCCAGCCTTTACGGGACTTGCTAACTGGATGGTACCGCTTATGATTGGCGCGCCAGATATGGCACTGCCCAGAATGAACAACTGGAGCTTTTGGATTTTACCCTTCGCTTTTTTAATTTTATTGGCATCGTTATTAATGCCTGGAGGCGGCCCCGCATTTGGCTGGACGTTCTATGCGCCGCTTTCAACAACGTACAGTAACGACAACACCGCAATGTTTGTGTTTGCAGTGCACATTATGGGGATTAGCTCAATTATGGGCGCAATAAACGTTATTGTGACCATTGTTAATTTACGTGCCCCAGGCATGACATGGATGAAGCTACCATTATTTGTTTGGACATGGCTAATAACCGCATTTTTATTAATTGCTGTTATGCCCGTATTGGCCGGAGCGGTCACTATGGTGCTCACCGATAAATACTTTGGAACCAGCTTTTTTGATGCGGCAGGCGGCGGCGACCCGGTGATGTTTCAGCACATATTTTGGTTTTTTGGCCATCCCGAAGTGTACATCATGATTTTACCCGCTTTTGGTATTATTTCGACCATAGTGCCTACATTCTCACGTAAAAAACTATTTGGTTATGCCTCAATGGTTTACGCAACCTCCTCTATCGCATTACTGAGCTTTATAGTGTGGGCGCATCATATGTTTACGACCGGTATGCCCGTTGCTGGCGAGCTATTTTTTATGTACGCGACCATGCTGATATCGGTGCCTACAGGGGTAAAAGTATTTAACTGGGTAGCCACTATGTGGCGAGGGTCAATAAGTTTTGAAGTGCCTATGCTATTTAGTATTGCCTTTATTGTGCTGTTTACTTTAGGGGGCTTTTCGGGGCTGATGTTGGCTATAACCCCTGCTGATTTTCAGTATCACGATACTTACTTTGTGGTGGCGCACTTTCATTACGTGTTAGTTACGGGGGCAATATTTTCGATTATGGCGGGGGCTTATTATTGGCTGCCTAAGTGGACGGGCAACATGTACAACATTGCCTTGGCTAAGTGGCATTTTTGGTTATCGCTGGTAAGCGTAAATGTATTGTTTTTCCCTATGCATTTTGTAGGGCTGGCAGGTATGCCGCGCCGTATTCCCGATTACGCCCTGCAGTTTGCTGATTTTAACGCAATCATAAGCATAGGTGGGTTTGCCTTTGGTTTATCGCAGTTACTCTTTGTGGCTGTGGTAATTAAATGTGCCCGAGGGGGCGATAAAGTCCCTGCAAAAGTATGGGATGGTGCTGAAGGTTTAGAGTGGGAAGTGGACTCTCCTGCGCCGTATCATACTTTTTCTACGCCGCCGGAAATTAAATAATGACACATGCACCGCTATTAAAGCGCCTAATTCTTATTTGTATAGGTATGTTTGCTTTTGCATTTGCCTTAGTGCCCTTATATGACGTGTTTTGCGACATAACTGGGCTTAATGGCAAGCCGTCGCTTGAGCAAGCTAAACAAAGTACACAGGTTGCACAAAATCGAGAAATAGGTGTGAGCTTTACAACCCATGCGCAAAGTGGTGCGCCGTTTATTGTTAAATCTAAAGAATACAGTGTTGATGTGAAACCAGGTGCCATGCGTGAGGTAATGTTTAGCGCAAAAAACACCAGTGATATCGATAAAGTAATGCAAGCGGTACCTTCTGTATCGCCCGGAAAGGCAGCCAAGTACTTACATAAAATAGCGTGCTTTTGCTTTGATCAACAACCGCTAAAAGCGGGTGAAGAACTTGAGTTTAAGCTGCTGTTTTATGTTGATACTGCACTGCCGAGCGATGTAGAAGAGCTAACTTTATCGTACACCGTATTTGATATTAGTGAGCAGCTAGTAGCAAGTAATAACTAGCCTGCATGTCTAGTGTAAAACTAGGAGCAAGTAACATGAATCAAGATTATGAAAACTACTACGTACCCGAGCAAAGTCCTTGGCCCATAGTGGGCGCGGTGGCGTTATTTTTTATTGCAGTGGGTGCGGCTTTAACAGTCATGAACTTAGAAAGTGAAGGGGGCAGCGGTGTGTACCTGCTATATGCAGGCATTGCAGTGCTGCTGTATATGATTTTTAGCTGGTTTAAAAATGTAATTAGCGAGTCTGATCAGGGCTTATATTCAGCGCAAATGGACCGCTCATTTCGACAAGGAATGAGCTGGTTTATATTCTCTGAAGTTATGTTTTTTATGGCCTTTTTTGGCGCATTATTTTACGCCCGCATACTGTCGGTGCCTTGGCTTGGCGGCGCTGGGAATAATGCGATGACCAACGAGGTGCTTTGGCCTACCTTTGAGGCCGTATGGCCACTACTAACCACACCAGCAGGTGAAACCACGCAAGCTATGGGGTGGCAAGGCTTACCCCTTATTAATACGCTTATTTTATTAGCGTCTTCGGTTACTTTGCATTTTGCTCACGTAGCCATTGAAAACAATAAACGTAAACCGCTAAAAGTGATGCTAGGGGCAACCATTTTATTGGGTGTGTGCTTTTTAGCATTGCAGGTAGAAGAATATATTTATGCCTACAACGACTTAAACTTAACACTAGATGCAGGCATTTACGGGAATACATTCTTTTTGCTGACAGGTTTTCATGGCATGCATGTGACCCTTGGCGCCATTATTTTGTTTGTTGTATTTGTGCGTATTTTAAAAGGCCACTTTACGAAAGATAAACATTTTGCGTTTCAAGCAGCGGCTTGGTACTGGCATTTTGTTGATGTGGTGTGGCTGTGTTTATTTGTTTTTGTGTATGTGTTGTAACGGTTAATGGTGAGTGATTAGCTTTTATAAAACCAAGTTTTACAGCGGCTATCACCATCACCAAAACCACCACAGAAAACAGCACGCGACGGCCTAAAAAATGCGACATAGGTCGACCGCCAGATTTATCGGTCACCATAATAAATAGCGCTTTAAACAAGTTGAAAAGTATAAATAGTAACAGCAGCACAATAATAATTTTAATAATCACTGGGTTGACCCTTTATGCAGTTAATTTTAAGGCGTAAACAAAAGCTTAGCTCATTTATCGCACTTTGCGCTGTGGTAGCTGTGGTGCTGGTATGTGTACGTTTAGGGTATTGGCAATTAGCAAGGGCTGAGCAAAAGCAGCAACAGTTAACAGCTATAGCTAACATGCAAACCCAAGGCGTAATGAGCTGGCAGCAATTACAGGCAATGCCTTCAAAGTGGAATAAAACAGGTGTAGTGGTTAAGCTTGTCGGAAAAATAATAAATCAGCAATACTGGCTTTTAGATAACCAAGTTTACCAAGGGCAAGTTGGTTACGATTTATTGGTGTTATTTAAGCCAAGCCAAGCAAGTGACGCTTTACTCGTTAATTTAGGGTGGGTAAAAGCACCTATTTCACGCAGCGAACTACCTAACATTCAACTTCCTAAACGTAATATTACGCTTAAAGCGCAGATAAAAGAGCGAAATTTAACGAGCTTTAACTTACAAACCAATTCGACAAAACAAGACCTTCAAAGACGAATTCAATCAATAGATTTACAAAAGCTAAGTGAGCAGAGTAATCAATCGTTATTTAATTTTATGGCTTATCGTCAAGGTGCTGGAGATGCGCTAGCTATACCGCATTATAAAGCGGTGGTGATGAGTCCGCAAAAGCACCAAGCGTATGCAGTGCAATGGTTTTTAATAGCCTTAGCCTGTGTAGTGGTGGCCATTTTTGCCAGTAAAAAGAGGACTAACAATGAAAAATAACCCCTTAGTTTTGTTTGTTGTATGTTGCGCTGTACCGCTAGTACTTGCATACGGTGCGCTAAAACTAGACTGGTTGCCGAGCGCCATTACCAATAATGGCGAGTTTTTACAGCACGAAGTAAAGCTTGAAAACTGGCAGCAGCACAACCCTAAGCAATGGACAATTGCGCTTAATTACTCCAATAAATGTAATGCTTCGTGCAATGAGCAGCTCAATGCGCTTGATAACTTATATATCGCCTTAGGAAAAAATCAGGGCAAAGTTGATATGGCTGTAATGGGGGCGCCTAAAGTTAAAAATATTCCTTGGAAAACCTTTAACGCGCAACAAAATTTGCAGCCCGCTAGCCTATATTTAATCGATCATATGGGTTTAGTGGTGCTTGAGTATCCGTTTAAAGAGCAACCACAAGAAAACCGTTTAGTGCAAAAAGGTTTATTAAAAGATTTAAAAAAACTGCTTAATTATTCTCGTTCAAGCTAATTAATAGCGCATTGTTAATGGGAGATTCCTATGTATAAAAATTATAAAAACTGGGTACTTGCAACGGGGTTACTTGCGCTGTTAGTAGTAGGGCTAGGTGCTTATACACGTTTAAGTGACGCAGGTCTTGGTTGCCCTGATTGGCCCGGTTGCTATGGCTTTTTAACTGTACCAAAGCATGAAGCCGATATCGCACTGGCTACCCAAAGTTACCCAGATATGATGTTTGAAACCGCCAAAGCGTGGAAAGAAATGATCCACCGTTACTTTGCAGGCGCGCTGGGGTTGCTTATTTTAGCGCTATTTGTGTTGGCTTTTGTAAAGCGCCATTACTCAAACACGCCGGTTAAATTACCGCTAGCCTTATTGTTGTTAGTTATATTTCAGGCTGCGCTGGGTATGTGGACCGTTACAATGAACTTACAACCGCTCATTGTAATGGGGCATTTGCTGGGGGGATTTAGTATTTTATCGCTAATCACTCTTTTATACCTGCGTTTAACTACTAAACCCATAGAGGGTGGAGATAGTAGCGCTAAACGCTATTTTTCATTGAGCTTAGTTGCATTGGCTGTGTTGGTTATTCAAATTGCATTAGGAGGATGGCTTGCAGCAAATTATGCAGCGCCACACTGTAATGGCTTACCGCTGTGTAGTTATGCGCAGCCATTTTCACTCAGTAGTGTGTTTCAGCTGCCGCTTGAGCACAGTAATTATGAGTACGGAGTGCTATCGCAACAGGCGCGTATGTCTATTCATTTACTACACAGAATTTGGGCGCTAGTTACATGTATTGTGTTGGCGCTAATTATGTGGCGTATATACAGTCAGGCGCAATCTGCAAAAATAAAACACTGTACTGTCAGCGTGCTTGTTGCGCTACTTTGCCAAATTAGTTTGGGGCTTGCGGTGGTGCATTGGCACTTTCCGCTTGGAGTGGCGCTGGCGCACAATTTAATGGCAGCTATCTTGTTATTGACTATGGTTAGGTTGTGTTACTACCTAAAAGCACGCACTTAAAGGGGAATAATTATGGCACTCACACTCGACAAAAAAGAACTACAGGTTATTAGCGCACACCCTTTTATTCAACGTGCTTATAATTTACTGCAAGATTACTTAGCTATTAGCAAGTTTAAAGTAGTGGCTATGTTGGTACTTACTGCTTGGGTTGGCTTGGCACTGGCGCCTGATGTAGGGCGAGGCATTGCAGTACAATTTATTAGTTTATTAGGCATTGGTTTGCTCTCTGGCGCTGCGGCGGTAATAAATCATGTTGTTGATAGCGAAATAGATACAAAAATGGCGCGTACACGCCACCGCCCTGTAGCCAAAGGCCGGCTTAGTAAAACCCATGCGTTAAGCTTTGCAGGTGTGATAGGGGTTGCTGGTTTTATAATGCTAATGCTTTGGGCAAACACTCTAACGGCCGTACTTACTTTGTTTGCATTAGTTGGGTATGCTTTTATTTATACCTCTTTTTTAAAGCGTGCCACACCGCAAAACATTGTAATTGGTGGCTTAGCTGGCGCAATGCCGCCTTTATTGGGTTGGGTTTCTGAAACCAATCAAATGGCAGCCGCGCCATGGTTACTAGTAATGATTATATTTACGTGGACCCCACCGCATTTTTGGGCACTGGCAATAGCACGCAAAAGCGATTACGAACGCGCTAAAATTCCTATGTTGCCAGTGACTCACGGTATCGATTTTTGCAAAACCTGTGTTGTGGCTTACACCATATTACTGGCGCTTGTATGTGTATTACCTTATTTAATTGGTATGTCGGGCGGTATTTATTTAGTAGGCGCATGTGTGCTCAATGCACTCTTTTTGTATAAAGCGGTTAAGCTTAAATTAGCCCCTAACGATGACACCGCAATGGACTTATTTCGCTTTTCAATTGTGCATTTAATGGTACTCTTCGTGATCTTATTTATAGATAAATGGCTCCCTTTATGAAGCAGTTACGGATTAGCTTAGTTGTAATTTTTTCGTTTTTATTAGTCGCTTGCTCAGAGCAAAATAGTGCACCCGATGTGCAAGCCTTAGTGTATGAGCAAGCAAAGCCTCTTTCTGATTTTACACTTAACGACCAAAACGGTGAGTTAGTCACCAAAACGCAATTTTTGGGGCAGTGGAACTTAGTGTTTTTAGGCTATACCAGTTGTCCAGATATTTGCCCATTAACGCTTGCTAAACTAAACAGCGTGTATAAAAAGTTACATAACGAATACCCACTGCAAATTTGGTTTATGTCGGTAGACCCTCAACGCGATACGCCGGTAAAACGCAAAGCGTATATTGATTATTTTAACCCTGACTTTTTAGCTGTTTCGGGTGAGCACAAAAACCTATTCCCGGTGGTTAGAGAGCTTGGTCTAATTTATGCCATTAGTGACTCGCAAGAATCAGAATATGCGGTCGATCATAGTGCTTCGGTGGCTTTAGTTGATGCAAATGGAGCGGTAAGAGCCATATTTAAGCCTGAATTCCAACAAGGAAATGTGCCCCTTATTAATACCACTCAACTCATTAGCGAATTTAAACAAATAGCGGATTACTATAAAAACTAGTTTTAAACTTTTCACGCATTTTAAAAGGAGCTTAGGCTCCTTTTTTGCTTTTTAGCGCCACTTTTAAAAGTTTTATTAATTTTTTTGAGCCTTTTATGGCAATTTTAATAACTAAGGCTAAGCTTTTGTTATGAATTGAATTGACAGGGAAAGTCCTGAAAAAATGCTAAAACTTCCAAGCGAACTTGCGATTATGCAAGTAGAGACTCTTCACCAAGATTTATTACAAGAACTCAATAGCAACAACGATATTTGTTTAGATGTCAGTGAGGTTGTTTCAGCCGATACCGCGTCAATTCAACTTTTGTGTGCCTTACAAAAACACCTACTTACCATACACCATAAAATTGTATGGGTAGGCAGTAGTGATGCACTTCAAAACGCCATTAATCAACTTGGCTTAAGTCAATATTTAACACTTGAAAGTAAAGGTTAGAGGTTTATATGAAGAAAATTTTAGCGGTTGATGATTCTGCGTCAATGCGTCAAATGGTGAGCTTTACGCTTAAAACCGCAGGTTTTGATGTTACCGAAGCAAAAGATGGCAGCGAAGCCCTCGCGATTGCCAAGCAGCAAAGTTTTGATGCGGTAATTTCAGATGTAAATATGCCCATTATGGATGGCATTACGCTTATCAGAGAGCTCAGAGGCCTTCCTGATTACAAATTTACGCCGCTACTTATGCTAACCACAGAGTCAGGATTAGATAAAAAAGTAGAAGGTAAAGCAGCTGGCGCAACAGGCTGGATTGTAAAGCCTTTCAACCCGGATCAGTTACTAGCGGTACTTAAAAAAGTAATTCGTTAACTGAGGAGTGCGGCGTGAGTATAGATTTAAGTCAATTTTTTGAAGTGTTCTTTGAAGAAAGTTTTGAAGGCCTAGATACAATGGAGGCCGAGCTATTAAATTTAGAGCCCGGCGAAGAAGACTTAGAAACAATAAATACTATTTTTAGAGCTGCGCACTCAATTAAAGGGGGCAGTGGCACCTTTGGCTTTAACTCTGTTGCTGAGTTTACCCATGTGCTAGAAACCCTACTGGATCAAATACGCCAAGGTGAGCGCGAACTCACCACCGAGCACGTTAATTTATTGCTTAAAGCTGTTGATTGCTTGCGTGGGTTACTCGGTGAGCTGCAAGCAGAGCAAGAGCCTGATTTATCACACGCTACAACCTTAAAAAAACAGTTTGAAATTGTACTCGAAATGCAAGCTGATTCAGCCCCAAGCGAGGCAAGCGAAGTAACGGCTGCTGCTGAGGTAAATACCTTTCAAATTGATTTTAAACCGCATCATCACCTTTTTAAAACAGGCAACGAGCCTTTATTTATGATCAGCGAATTAGCTGAACTCGGCGAGCTTGAAACACAGGCCTTTTTAGACGATATCCCAGATATTAAAGATTTAAGCAGTGACGAGTGCTACTTACACTGGCGCTTTTTTTTAAATACCAGCGAAAAAGAAGCCGCCATTAAAGAGGTATTTGAATGGGTAGAAGATGATGCCGATATAAAAATAGAGCTCTGTGGCGGGTTATTTGATGAAGACACGTCTCACACCGCAAACGCTGATGAAAAGAGCAACGACAGCACAGCTCAAACACAGCCTATTAGCGATGCTAAAAAAGCACCCGACAAACCTAAAAGCAAACCCACAGCCGATAAAAAGCTAACATCAGCACCAGAGTCTACCTCCATAAGAGTAGGAATAGACAAAGTAGACTCGTTAATAAATATGGTCGGTGAGCTGGTGATAACACAAGCCATGTTAAATCAGTTGAGCGAGCAAGAAATTAGCGAATCAACCATTACGTCATTACAAGAAGGTTTGGCACAACTGGCGCACAATACCCGAGACCTGCAAGAAAATGTTATGCGTATTCGTATGTTACCGATTAACTTTGTATTTAGCCGGTTTCCGCGTTTAGTGCGCGATATAGCGCAAAAACTAAATAAACAGGTGGAGTTAAAATTATTAGGCGAGCAAACCGAGCTAGATAAAACGGTAATGGAAAAAATATCTGACCCTATGGTGCACCTAGTCAGAAATTCGCTCGACCATGGCCTTGAAACAATTGAACAGCGGGTTGCCGCAGGTAAAGACCCAGTGGGCACTGTGACCTTAAATGCCTTTCATCAAGGTGGCAATATCGTGATAGAAATAATGGACGATGGGCAAGGCTTAAATACGCAAAAAATTAAAGAAAAAGCCATTGCTAATGAGCTGATCACCGCTGATTGTAATTTAACAGATGATGAAATTAACGAGCTTATTTTTATGCCCGGCTTTTCTACCGCCGATGCGGTTAGCGACTTATCTGGGCGTGGTGTAGGAATGGATGTTGTTAAGCGCAATATTCAATCTTTAAATGGCTCGGTTGAGGTTTCATCAGCGCCTGGCGTTGGTTCTACCTTTACAATTAGGCTGCCCCTTACACTTGCCATTTTAGATGGTCAATTAGTTAAAGTTGCCCAGCATACTTATATTATTCCGCTTATTTCTATTGTTGAATCACTACAGATTGATATCACTAAAGTAAGCCGAGTGGGTAAAGACTTAGATGTACTAAGGCTGCGTGACGAATACATTCCTATTTTACGCTTATATCAAATTTTTAATCATCAAAACGCCATAGAGTCATTAGACAAAACCTTGTTGGTGGTTGTTGAAACCGACAACCAAAAAGTGGGTTTGCTGGTAGATGACTTACTTTCGCAGCAGCAGGTAGTCATAAAAAGTTTAGAGGCTAATTACCAAAAAGTAGATGGGGTGTCTGGAGCAACTATTTTAGGCGACGGGCGTGTATCGTTAATTGTTGATATTACCGGCTTAATAAAATTATCAGGGCTTAAAAAACCAGGTAGCCAAGAGCTAATCATAGAATCTAAAACACCTCTGGAGGCTTCATGATTAGTGAACAAAGCGAGCTAAACAACAAAATTGATTTAGGGCAACAGCAAGGCGTTAAGCAGTTTTTAACCTTTATTATGGCTGGCGAAGAATACGGCGTAGATATATTAACCGTGCAAGAGATCAGAAGTTGGGAAGAAATTACCGTACTGCCCAACGCGCCGGATTTTGTTAAAGGAGTGATAAACCTTCGCGGCACCATAGTGCCAATAATAGATTTACGCTTACGTTTTGGCCTGCCAAGCACTGAATATGGGCCATTAACGGTTGTTATTGTTGTAAAAGTTATTTTTGAAAACGATTCAAAAATAATGGGCATCGCAGTAGATGCGGTGTCAGATGTTTACAGCATTGCAGAGCAAGACGCCAAGCCCGTCCCTAGCCTGTCTGATTCGAGTAATTGTGAATATGTCGCAGGGTTGGTGAACGTGGGCGAAAAAATGGTCTCGTTGATAGATTTACAAAGAACAATGGATATATAGCCACAGCGCTATGTAGCAACAAAAACAAACATAAAGGTGGTGATGGGCATGGGATGGTTTAGTAATCCGAAGCAGTCAGAATCAAGTAATGACTTAATCGTTAATGCATTAAATAAATCATTAGCGGTTATTGAGTTTGAACCCAGTGGCAGAATAATTACGGCTAATTCAAACTTTTTAAATGCAATGGGATACCGTTTAGAGGAAGTGCAAGGGCAGCACCACTCTATGTTTGTTGAACCAGACGAAGCACAAAGCAGCGAGTATAAAAATTTTTGGCAACGCTTGCGCGGTGGTGAGTTTATTTCTAATGAGTTTAAGCGTCTTGCTAATGGAGGGCGAGAGGTATGGATCCAAGCTACCTATAACCCAATTATTGATAGCCAAGGGCAAGTGCTAAAAGTAATTAAATTTGCTACCGACATTACCGAACAAAAGAAGCAGGCCGCTGAGGCGCAAGGCCAACTTGAGGCAATTAGTAAATCTCAGGCGGTGATTGAGTTTAATCTTGATGGCACAATTATTACTGCCAATGACAATTTTTTAAATGGTTTAGGCTATCAACTTAGCGAAATAAAAGGCCAGCATCATAAATTATTTGTCGACCCAGAATACGCTAAAACAAACGAGTATAAACAATTTTGGGATAAGTTAGGACGAGGCGAGTACGACTCGGGCGAGTACATGCGAATAGGCAAACAAGGGCAAGAAATATGGATTCAAGCCTCTTATAACCCTATTTTCGATTTAAACGGCAAGCCTTATAAAGTTATTAAATACGCCAGTGATATCACCGCGCAAAAACAGCTAGAGCGCGAGTCTAAAAAGGCTGCCGATTTAGCAAGTGCGTTAACTGTTTGCCAAGCCAATGTGATGATTGCCGATAAAGACCTAAATATTGTATTTGTAAACGATCAGGTTAAGTTAATGCTCAAAGCGCGAGAAACTGAGTTGCAAGGTGTGCTACCTAGTTTTTCTGTTGATAATTTAATAGGCACGTGTGTTGATGATTTTCATAAGCACCCAGCTCATCAACGCGAACTATTAAAAAACTTAAAACAACCTTATAAAACTGAGTTACGTTTAGCGGGGCTTATTTTTAGTTTAATTGCTACACCGTGGATAAACCATGAAGGTAAGCATTTAGGCACCATTGTTGAGTGGGAAGATATTACCGATAGCGTAGCAAAAGCAGAGCAAGAACGTGCTGAAGCACAAGAAAACTTACGAGTAAAACAAGCCCTTGATACCGTAGCAACAAACACCATGATAGCCGATGCTTCAAATGTAATTGTATACATGAACAACGCGGTTAAATCGATGATGAGTATTGCCGAAGATGATTTGAAAAAGGAGCTGCCAAATTTTGATAGCACCAATTTAATGCAGCAAAACATTGATATATTCCATAAAAATCCGGCTCATCAACAAAACCTACTAGCTAAGCTTACAACAACTTACCGAGCCGAAATAAAAGTAGGCGGGCGCACGTTTGGTTTAGTTGCAAACCCTATTTTTACACCAGAACAAGAACGCATAGGCACCGTAGTTGAGTGGGAAGATAGAACGGGCGAAGTTGCAATAGAAAAAGAAATTGCACAATTAGTCAGCGATGCAGGTAATGGCGATTTAGAAACCCGAGTAGATGAAAAAGGTAAAGAAGGCTTTTTCTTACGCTTAGCGCAAGGCTTAAACAGCTTAGTTGAAATTGTGGATGATGCCGTTAGTGATACCGCGCAAATGCTTGATGCAATGGCCAATGGTGACCTATCAAAACGCATAGAAAAAGAGTATCAAGGCTCGTTCGATAAGCTCAAGCAAGATGCTAATACCACAGCAGATAAATTGACCGATGTGATTAATCGAATTAACTCATCGGCCACGTTAGTAGCCAGTGGCGCAGAGGAAATTTCGCAAGGCAACGCCGATTTAAGCCAGCGTACCGAAGAACAAGCTTCATCACTTGAAGAAACCGCGTCAAGTATGGAAGAAATGACCAGTACCGTAAGACAAAATGCAGATAACGCAAAAGTCGCTAACGATTTAGCCGAAGAAACCTGCGAGAAAGCAATTCAAGGTGGTGAAGTAGTTAATAGAGCTGTAACGAGTATGTCGGCCATTAACGAGTCGAGTAAAAAAATTGCAGACATTATTGGCGTGATTGATGAAATTGCCTTTCAAACTAATTTACTGGCACTTAACGCCGCCGTTGAAGCAGCTAGAGCGGGTGAGCAAGGCCGTGGCTTTGCCGTTGTTGCTGGTGAGGTGCGTAATTTAGCGCAGCGCTCAGCTGGAGCAGCCAAAGAAATTAAAGAGCTTATTAGAGACAGCGTTGCAAAAGTGACCGATGGCTCTGTGCTTGTAAATGAGTCGGGCGAAACACTCAGAGAAATTGTTTCAAGCGTACAACGTGTTACGCAAATGATTTCGGATATAACCGAAGCCTCTGAAGAGCAAAGCGCAGGTATTGAGCAAGTTAATAAAGCGGTTGCCCAAATGGATGAAATGACCCAGCAAAATGCGGCCCTTGTAGAAGAAGCGTCTGCGGCGGGCGAGTCAATGGCTGAGCAAGCAAACGAGATGCGTCAGTTATTGCACTTTTTTTCACTCGGGCAGCAAGGCATGAACACATTGCCAAATACACACTTTGAACGCTCAGCGCCCCCTGCGCGCCAACCTAGTGGCTATTTAAAAAATACCCAACCCAAAGGCGAAAACTTTATAGACTCAGCAGATGAATGGGAAGAGTTTTAGTCATTACTGGCTTGCTAGTTAATACCCTAGCAAGCCTGCTTTACAAGGGATGGTATGACAATGAAAGAATTTTTATGTACCGATAAAGATTTTAAAGACATTGCCACTTTAGTTTATAACGCGTGCGGAATTGTGCTTGGCGATCATAAACGCGAAATGGTGTATTCCCGCTTAGCAAGAAGGGTAAGAGAGCATAAACTTAAAAACTTTTCTCAATACTTAGAGTACTTACACAATAATAAAGAGGCTGAGTTTGACGCATTTATTAATGCTATTACCACTAACTTAACCTCCTTTTTTAGAGAACCCCACCACTTTGAGTTTTTAAAAAACACCATAGTGCCGCAGTTACTTAGCAGTAACAAAGTAACAAAACGAGTACGCGTATGGTCAGCGGGTTGCTCTACAGGCGAAGAGCCTTATAGCTTAGCAATAACCCTTGCCGGTTTATTCCCAAGTTCTTGGGATGTAAAAATTTTAGCAACCGATTTAGATTCTAATGTATTAGCCAAAGCACAAGCGGGTATTTATACCGCGGCTAATGTAAATGGCTTAGAAAACAATGTACTTAAAAAGTGGTTTTTAAAAAGCAAAGATGGGCAAACATATAAAGTAAAACCACAGTTAAATAAGCACATTTTTTTTAAACGCCTTAACCTTTTACAAGAATGGCCCATGAAAGGGCAGTTTGACTTAATTTTATGTCGTAACGTGGTTATTTATTTTGATAAAGAAACAAAAGACACCTTGTTTAAACGTTATGCAAATGCACTTAATCGTGACGGTTATTTGTTTTTAGGGCACTCAGAGAGTATGGGAAAAGAGCATTCTGAGTTTAAAAATTTAGGGAAAACCATGTATCAAAAGCAACACAATGCACGCACAGTTTAGGCCGGTGCTCCCAGGGTTTGAACATATAAAACGTTACTGGGATGCAGGGCGCACAAGCGTGGTGGCAAAAATATTACCTGGCGAATTTTATGTATCAAAAAATGATGAGCTTATTTCTACAGTGCTTGGGTCGTGTATAGCCGCGTGTGTTTACGATGAAAAAGCCGGTATAGGTGGCGTAAATCATTTTATGTTGCCGGTAAAAAAAGGCCTAGAATTAAACAGTGCCCATAGTTTGAGCTGCCGCTACGGAAATTGGGCAATGGAATACCTGATCAACGAAGTACTCAAAGGTGGTGCTGCGCGAAAAAATTTAAAAATAAAACTCTTTGGTGGCGGCAAAATAATTAGCGCAATGACCGACATAGGGATAGGTAATATTAGCTTTGCCAATGCGTATATTCAGGAAGAGTCGCTCAATCTTGTCGCACAAGATATGGGGGGGCCGTGGCCTCGAAAAATTTTTTTTCATCCGCATACGGGCAAAGTCCACGTAAAAAAGCTGAAGAATTTGCACAACAATACAATTGAAAAACGCGAAGTGCGCTACCTGCAAAACCTTAAGCAACAAGATAAAGCCACCGAGACTAACATAGAGCTGTTTTAGGAGCCGTAATGGTTAAAGTTCTGATAATAGATGATTCACCCCTGATAAGGCGTTTGCTGAGCGAAATATTATCTCAGGCTAGCGATATCGAGGTTGTTGGCTGTGCTGAAGACCCTTATCAAGCACGAGAAATGATTAAATTGCTCAATCCGGATGTGCTTACCCTCGATGTAGAAATGCCAAAAATGGACGGCATTAGCTTTTTAAGAAACCTAATGCGCTTAAGACCTATGCCCGTTGTGATGATTTCTACACTAACCCAGCAAGGCTCGCCTATCACCTTAGAAGCACTTGAGCTTGGTGCCGTGGATTTTATTGCCAAGCCAACGGTGAATGTTAAGCAGCAAATGAGTCAATATGCATATGTTGTGCAGCAAAAAGTGCGTGTGGCGGCAGGTGCAAGGGTAAGAAGTTTTAAAAAGGTAAGCACAGTGAGCGAGCCTTTACCTAGCAATGCACAATTTTTATTAAACAAGGTAATAGCGATAGGGGCTTCAACAGGGGGCACAGAAGCAATAAAAGAAGTGCTTATAAAAATGCCGACCAATTGCCCTGCGATTGTGATTACCCAGCATATTCCTCCGGTATTTAGTACCTCGTTTGCCCAGCGTATGGACCGCACCTGTGCAATTAACGTAAAAGAAGCGCAGCACGGCGACAAGCTCACTGCGGGATGGGCTTATATAGCCCCAGGTGGTTTGCACTTAAGCATAAAAAAAAGAGGGGCAAGTTTATATTGCGAGCTTGATGATTCTGAGCCTGTTAACCGCCATAAACCGGCAGTAGATGTATTATTTAACTCGTTACTTGAGTGCGGCGCAAAAAACATTGTGGCAGCGTTACTAACCGGTATGGGGAGCGATGGAGCAAAGGGCTTACTTAGCATTAAACAAGCGGGTGGTTACACCATTGCACAGGATGAGTTTTCTTCTGTGGTGTGGGGAATGCCCAAAGCGGCGGTTGATTTAGGCGCCGCTCACGAAATTGTTGCGCTTGATAAAGTAACCCAACGCTTATTGCATCAGGCTATAAAGGTGTAATTGCTACTGAATAACCCACGGCTGCGAAAACCAATAGTAACTACCAGGGTGCTCAATAGAAGGGGCGGTACAATTAAAGCGTGAACGGCCTTTATTTAGCGCCTTTGGCGAATCAATTTTTACAGTTGTGTCGTTTATCCAAGTTAACTTAGCCTGCCCTACACTTGATACATAACACGCAAACTGACTTTTATGAAAATCACCCATTTCAAACTCAATGCTGAGCGTTGGTGGGTTTTGTGAGGTTACACTGTCTTGGTAATCTAGGTTTTTAATACTAAACGCCCGAGAGTTTAATTTTGTAATTAACGTATCTAATTTACTGTAAAAGCCAGAGGCTGGAAAACGCGGTAAGCGGGTAAAGTTAGCGTTTTTATTTACAGCGCCTGAGTGCTGACCAATGCCAATAAAGCCAAGCTCTTTTACAAGCGCTTGTAGTTTGTTATTAAACTCCCCATACGGGTACGCTAGGTATTTATAATCGTGGCCTATTTCTTCTTTAATACGCTGTTGAGAATGCAAAATATCTTGTTTAATACGTGCTTGCCACTGTGCATCGCTCTCATCTTTTAGCTTAATAGGCAGGTAGTCATGCTGAGCAGTGTGATTGGCAATTAACGCCCCTTTGCCTGCGAGCTCTTTTAATTTATCCCACCCCATTACGTAGCCTTTGCCTTTATCAATAAGGGTAGGGTTTACAAAAATAGTATAGGGATAACCAAATTTTTCTAAAATAGGCGCTGCTTGTTCGTAGTTATTGTTGTAACCATCGTCAAAGGTGATAGCGACTGTTTTCTCAGGTAAGGTTTTGCCTTGTTGTATAGCGCTTATTAGCTCATTTAGTGCAATAACATTAAAATTATGCTCTTTTAAGTAGCTCAAATGCTTGGTAAACGTATTTGCGCTTACACTGGTCACAGCCGGAAGGGTTTCGCTTACATGGTGATACTGTAAAATAACCGCCGCATGAGCACGTACTGATAAACAAATGAGAGTAATTAAAACTAAATGAAACAATTTCTTAAACATAATAAGGCACACCATAAAAGCTTGCTGTTGCTAGCGGGTCCAATGATATTATCAAATATTACTGTCCCACTGTTAGGAATTGTTGATACCGCTGTTATTGGCCACTTAGGTAGCGCACATTACTTAGCGGGCATCGCACTTGGCTCAGCTGTTATTTCTATTTTATTTTGGCTCGCCGGTTTTTTACGTATGAGCACCACAGGGTTAGTGGCCCAAGCATACGGGCAAAATAACTTAACACAGTTAGCAGCGCTTTTAAAACGCAGCTTATTACTTGCCGTGTGTGTGGCGTTAGCGCTTATTGCCTTATCGCCTTTGATAAAACAAGCCATTGCATTTTTATCAGGCGCAAATAGTGAGGTTCTTGCTCAAGCATATCAGTATTTTAGTATTCGTATATTTAGTGCCCCTGCCGCACTTTGTAATTTAGTGCTGCTTGGCTGGATGCTTGGCGTACATTATGGGCGAGGGCCATTTTACTTGCTGCTAGTGACCAATATTACCAACATAGTGCTCGATATATATTTTGTGGTGTATTTAGACTGGGCAGTAGCGGGAGCAGCGTGGGCGTCGTTAATTGCAGATTACAGCGCGTTGGCTTTTGCGTTGCTACTAGTGATTAAGCTCGCTAAAAAGCAAGGCGTGGAGCTAAGCGTGCCCAACTGGCTCAGTGTTAGCAAAATGGCAGAGCTACTTAGTTTAAATAGAGATATATTTATTCGCTCTTTAATTTTGCAATTATGCTTTAGCTTTATGACCTTTTATGGCGCCCGCATAGGCGAAACAACGCTTGCAGCAAATGCCGTGTTACTTAATTTTTTAATGTTAGTAAGCTTTGCACTTGATGGAATAGCCTATGCAAGCGAAGCCAAAGTTGGTCAAGCTAAAGGCCAGCGAAGCGTTAATAACATTAGATTATGGGTAAAAATAAGTGTGTTTTGGGGAATGCTTTTTGGCGTGTTATACAGCGTATTTTTTGCTGTGTTTGGCAGCGCTATTATTAAGCTTTTAACCAATGTACCCGAGGTGATAGAAGCTGCGACAAATTACTTACCGTGGGTAATAGTATTGCCTATGTTAGCAATGAGCTGTTTTTTGTTTGATGGCGTATTTGTAGGGCTTACACGGGCAAAAAATATGCGTAACAGTATGATTCTTTCGGCTGCAGTTGGCTTTTTTGGGGTGTTTTGGGTGTTTATAGAGTGGCAAAATAATGCGTTATGGCTGGCTATGAGTTGCTTTATGCTTTATGCTTATGCGCGGCGTTACGTTAATTATTAAGTATTTGCAGTTAAAAGCAACTAATCAGCTGCTAGATTAAGCGAACGTGTCATTTCCATAGGTCGGGGTCGTGATCTTTTGGCCCCATATCTTTTAAAACTTGCGAGAAACGATTGGCAATAATACCGCTATAACCCCATGCAGCAAAAAATAATGCCGGGATTAAAATAACCACACCTATAATTTGTAAACTAAAGTGGGTGTAGTAGCCAAGGGCAATAAATATCACGGCTAGCACAAACAGTGCTAAGCCGCGAAAAAAGCGCGTTAAACTCAACTTAGGGTTACTCCCTAAGCGATAAATAAGCGGCTTTAACATTATTGCTTAGTAATAAGAGTGATCGCCCGCTTGGTGCTCGGTAATGTCGGCAACACCGGTGATTTCATCAAACTTTGCAATCATTTCTTTCTCGATGCCTTCTTTAAGCGTTACATCGATCATAGAACAGCCATTACAACCACCACCAAATTGAAGTACTGCAATACCTTCAGCGGTTACTTCAACTAGGCTTACTTGGCCACCGTGGTTAGCTAGCTGTGGGTTTACTTCGGTTTCTAGCATGTGTTGAACACGCTCATTTAGCGATGCGTTATCGCTTAGTTTACGTGCCTTTGCATTAGGCGCTTTTAAAGTTAACTGAGTGCCCATTTTGTCGGTAACAAAATCAATTTCAGCTTCTTCTAAAAAAGGAGCGCTTTCTGTATCTACTACGGCATCAAAACCATTAAAGTTAAGACGAATATCGCTGTCTTCTACGGCGTCTTCTGGGCAATAAGAAACACCACATTCCGCTTGTGATGTACCAGGGTTTACAACAAACACACGAATATTAGTTTGTTGTGCTTGATCTGCTAAAAGTTTAGCAAAATGCGCTTGTGCTGTTTCGGAAATAGAAATCATAAAACCGTCTATACTTGACTAAATTACTCGGATACTGCATATCATACTCCGCTCATCGTGTTGCGGCTAGTGTTGAGCGTAAAAAGTTGGCATCTATTTTAAGCAATGCTAGCGTGCAAATAACAAACATTTTTAGAGTGATTTATATGCGCTGGATAGTAACTATAATGGTGGCAATGCTTAGCTTTTCAAGTATGGCAAAACCACTTTCGTATTATTTTGAACAAGATGTAGAGTTTGATAAAACAATACCCACCCCACAAGACGTACTTGGTTACGAAGTAGGTGAGTGGCATGTAAGGCACGACCAACTGGTGCGTTACATGGAAATTCTAGCGCAAAAAAGTAATCGTATAAATTTTGAAGTAATAGGGCGCACACACGAGCAACGTCCGCTTGTGATGCTAAGTATTAGCAGCGCTGAAAAGCTAGCTAACTTAGAGCAAATTCGCCAAGCGCACTTAGCCCGTTTAACAAACAGTGAGCAAGCTAAAAACACACAAAATGAGCCTGCTGTAGTTTGGATGGGATACAGTGTGCATGGCAATGAGTCATCAGGCAGCAATGCTGCTTTATTGGTTGCGTATTACCTTGCTGCAGCGCAAGGCCCAGAAATAGAAAAACTATTAAATAATACCGTTATTTTGCTCGACCCTTCACTTAACCCTGATGGCTTGGCTCGCTTTGCCAATTGGGCTAATAGTAATCGGGGGATGAACTTATCAAGCGACCCTAAAACGCGTGAACACGTAGAAAGCTGGCCAAGTAGCCGTACAAATCACTATTGGTTTGATTTAAACCGCGATTGGTTGTTACTACAACACCCAGAGTCGCGTGCACGCATTGCTAAATTTCATCATTGGAAGCCAAATATTCTTACCGACTTTCATGAAATGGGCCCAAACAGCAGCTACTTTTTTCAACCTGGCATTGCCAGTCGCAAGCACCCAATTACCCCAGATGAAAACGTAACGCTTACTAAAGCCATAGCCAATTACCATGCTAAAACTTTAGATAAAAATAATGCCCTTTATTTTACCGAAGAAAGCTTTGACGACTTTTATTACGGCAAGGGTTCAACCTACCCCGATGTAAACGGCGGTATAGGTATTTTATTTGAGCAAGCCAGCTCACGTGGGCATGTACAAGAAACCATAAATGGTACGCTTACGTTTCCTTTTACTATTAAAAATCAGTTATTAACAAGCCTATCAACCTTTAAAGCAGCGGTAGATAACCGTGAGGCGCTATTAACCTATCAGGCAAAATTTTATAACCAAGCAGTTGATTTAGCACATGATGAAAGTTTTGAAGGCTATGTGGTTGAGGGCGCTAAAGATAACACCCGGATTAAACTATTTTTAAACCTGTTAAAGCAGCATCAAATTAACGCCTATCCACTTACAAAAGCGCTAAAAGCCAATGGCAAAAACTTTAGCACCCAGAGCTATTTTGTGCCGTTAGCTCAGCCACAGTTTCGTTTAGTAAAAGCTATTTTTAGTGAGCAAAAAAGTTTTGCCGATAACACATTTTATGATGTGTCGGGCTGGACACTCGCCCATGCTTTTAATTTAGAGTTTGCACAAGTAAAAAGTAGTTGGGGCTTAGAAGTAGCCAGCACTGCGTGGCAAAAAGCAGTTAAACCATCATTTGCTGCGTTAAAGCAAAGTTATGCATTTGGCTTTGCCTGGGACGATTACTTAGCGCCTAAAATGCTAAATAGCTTGCTAAAGCAAGGCATTAAAGCGCGTGTCGCGTTAAGCGCCTTAACAGCTAAAAGCAGCAACACCGAAATAGACTTTGCACCTGGTAGCATTATTGTCCCCGCAGGGCTGCAAACAAACCCTGATTGGGTGGCTATTTTAAACGATGCTCAAACGCAATTTGGTATTGCGATAAAGCCTATTACCACGGGCCTTACAGGGAAAGGCGCCGATTTAGGGTCGCGCACTATGGCGGTATTAAACGAGCCAAAAGTATTGCTTATAGGCGGTAAAGGCGTAAGCCAATACGAAGCGGGTGAAGTTTGGTATTACCTTGACCGCTTTGTCGGTATTTCTCCGACCATTGTAGAAATGGAGCGTTTAGGTAGCCTAGATTTAAATAATTACAGCCACATTGTACTAGCTAATGGCAATTATTCAGGCTTACCCGATAGTGATAAAGTTGCCATTAAAAGCTGGGTAAGAAAAGGCGGCGTAATTTGGGGCCACAAAGGCGGCGCTAAATTTTTAGCTGATCAGCAATTACTCAAGGCTAATTATTTATCTAGGCAAGATGTAGCCAGCACTTTTAATACTCAAGGGCTAAATTACGCAGATAAAGATCATTTAGCTGGGCGACAACGCATAGCCGGCGCTATTTTTAATACCGATGTAGACACCACGCATCCACTAACGTTTTCGCTTAATCGTGAAACGCTGCCTGTATTTAAAAATAGTACCTGGTTATTAGAAAAATCATCCGCCCCGTTTGTAAACATACTCACTTACCCGCAAAAACCACTATTAGCAGGGTTTACCGATGGCGTAAATGAGCAGCAAATTGCCGGTGCAGCAGCCATGATGGCTCACTCATACGGGCGTGGCAGTGTTATTGCGATGACAGATAACCCTGTATTTAGAGGATACTGGTACGGCACAAGCCGATTACTCAGTAATGCTTTATTTTTTGGCCACACATTTAGAGTAAGAGGTGATTAACTACCCCTTTAAAGTGGCGTTAAACACGTAGCAAAAGCCCATACTTGTTTAGCGCCCGCTTGCTTTAATACCCGGGTAGCCGCGTTGAGCGTGGCGCCTGTGGTCATTACATCATCTACAATAACCACCGTTTTACCACTCATATCTTGTGTACATACAAAGGCATTTTTTACATTTTTAATCCGCTTGGCTCTAGATAATTGTGACTGTGCTTGCGTGGCTTTATTGCGTATTAGCGCATTACTTATACAAATATGTTTTGCCAAACACGGTTGCCACATTTGGCTTACCTGATTAAACCCGCGCGTTAAAAAGCGCCCTCGGTGCAAAGGTAAAATAATAGCTATGTCGGGCTGGGTAGTTAAATTTTCAAAAAACACCGATAGCTGGCGTTTAATTACTTGTTGCAGCGCTTTTTTATAGTGAATTTGATTATTAAATTTGAGCCGTTTAAGCCAATGCTCAAAAGGGGGCTGATAAAAAGCACAGGCTAAGAGCTTATCAAATTCGCAATGCGGAAACATTTCTACAATATCCGGGCGGTGCAATAAATTACTGTGTTTATTTAAATCAAACACGCTTAAATCCGTTAAGCAATAGTCGCACAACCCCTCTTGAGCATTAATAACTTCCTGACATTGCACGCAATAAGAGGGAAATAACCAATTAAAAAATGAGTGTTGCATTGGCTGCTCCTTGCGTTGCTTTCGTCAATGTAAGCGTTATGATGTGGCTAAGTTTGGTTAAGGTTAGGCAAATATGCAAAGCGAGTTAGTTTTATTACATGGTTGGGGCATGAACCAAGGCGTATGGCAATTAGTGCAGCCAGAGTTAACGCTTTTATACAGTGGCTCGGTGCGCAGTGTTGACCTGCCTGGCTTTGGCAACAGCAATAGCTGCCCAAGCCCTTATAATTTACACGATGCAGCTGAAATCGTAAGCGAGCAACTTAGCCCTGGCTCTATTTTAATGGGCTGGTCGCTAGGAGGATTGTTCGCACTTTATATTGCTAAACATTGGCCAAATAAAGTAGCAAAAGTAATTTTAGTTGCCTCAAGCCCTTTTTTTGCCGAGGCAGATGATTGGCCTGGAATAAAAGCCAGCGTGCTTGAGCAATTTAAAGAGCAATTAGTTAATCACCGAGAAAAAACCATAGAGCGCTTTTTAGCTATTCAGGCCATGGGTAGTGAGTCGGCACGCGATGATATAAAGCAGCTAAAGCACTTGCTAAATCAGTACAGCGCGCCTAAAAGTGAGGCATTAAGTGCGGGCTTAAATATTTTACAAAATGATGATTTACGCAACGTATTTGCGCATTGCCCAGTGCCTGTAAAAGCGATATTTGGCCGTTTAGATGCGCTGGTACCTTACAAAGCAATTAATAAAATGGCAGCACTAAATACTGAGTTTGAATACGAAGTACTAGACAAAGCCTCCCATGCACCGTTTATTTCTCATAAAAAAGAGTTTTTATCTGCCGTTAAATCAATGCTTTAAAATAGCCTAAAGAAAGGTACTGTTTAAAGCTTTATTTTGCCCATGAAGTGAGCGATAATTAAACAATATTTATTTTTTGGAGGTACAGCATGGCTATTGGTTCAGTTTTTAATAGTGGTGTAGAAGGGTTTAATCGTGCAAGCCAAGGTATAGAACGAGCAAGCGCAGAGATAAACCGTGCCACCATTGAAGAGCAAGACGATACGCAACTAGCCCAACAGCGCCAGTTAACAGCTGCGCGACCTGAAGAGGCTGTAACAGCGCCTGTTGCACAACCAGCTCGGGTTGACGAAGCGCTTGTTAATTTAAAAGTTGAAGAGTTTAATGCCAAGGCAAACAGGCAATCTATTCAAACTGCAGATGAAGTGCTTGGTACGCTAATCGATATTAAAGTTTAAACGTTATGAATATTGTCACGCCATTTCCGTCTATCAATATAAACACTGCCAATGTTTATACTGAAACCGCTCGGCGTGACAACCAACTGCGCGAAGTTATTCCTGCCCCTGCACCCAATAGCGCCAGTAATACCGAAACCAAAGCGCAAAGCGATGCTGATAAAGCAAAACTGCCAAGCAGTGCAGAAGCTGCCACCTATGATGCAACCGGTAAACTCAGTGATGAGCAAGCTGTTGAGCAGCGCCAGCAAGGCAGCGAAGATTCAGATAGCGAACAGCAAAAAAACCAACAAGCAAGCGAAGACACCCCCGAAGAAGAGCAAGATCAGCAACAGCTAGAATTAGAACAGCAGCAAATTGAAGAGCTTAAAGCGCGCGATACTGAAGTGCGTGTGCACGAGCAAGCTCATGCATCGGTGGGTGGGCAGTATGCAGGCTCACCAAGTTATGAATACCAACGTGGACCAGATGGCACTAATTACGCTGTTGGCGGTGAGGTACAAATTGATGTATCTGAAATCCCCGGCGATCCGCAAGCCACTATAGATAAAATGCAAACGGTACGAGCAGCCGCACTTGCCCCTGCTGAACCTTCTAGTGCCGATAGAGCCATTGCCGCTGATGCAACCCAAAAAATGGCCGCAGCGCAAGCTGAATTATCAGCCCCTGCTGACGATGAAGCGCAAGCACAAGAGCCACAAAGTGCGTTGTCAATAAACGAAACCAGCACCGCTGAGTCTCAAAGCGATACTAATACAGAGCAATCACGCGACCCAGAAGTAGACGCACGAGCTGGCCGTATAGCTAATTTTTATCAAATGACTAGCTCACCCCAAAACGAGAGTGGTTTTTCTGCGTTTGGTTAACACCAGCTAAGCATTATTAAAAAAGCCGCTCAATGAGCGGCTTTTTAGTTTAAGGAGTCATCACTTAATGAAGTAAACGGGTATTATTTTTTTACTTTTGCATTAGCAAATGCATCGGCAAAGGCATTACCCATCATGGCGTTACCGTTATCGCGCTTTGGTTTTGCTGCACGCGGTTGCTGGCCCTGATTACTGCGTTGCTTTTGTGGCGCGGCAGCGGGTTTATTGCTTGTGTCTATTTCATCATCTAAGCGCATAGTAAAGCTAATGCGCTTACGTGGGGCATCTACCTCAACCACTTTTACTTTTACAATGTCACCGGCTTTTACTACTTCGCGCGGATCAGAGATAAACTTATTAGTAATTGCCGAAATATGTACTAGGCCATCTTGGTGAACACCTACATCAACAAACGCACCAAAGTTAGCAACGTTAGAAACCACACCTTCTAAAATCATACCGGGTTTTAGGTCTGTGATTTTTTCTACACCGGCTTTAAATTCAGCAGTTTTAAACTCAGGACGAGGATCGCGCCCAGGCTTATCTAGCTCTTTAATGATGTCGGTAACGGTAGGTAAACCAAATTTCTCGTCGGTGTAGTCATTAGCAACCAGCTTATTTAAAAACTCGCTATTGCCTATTAAGCTATTTACATCAAGGTTGTTACGCTCACAAATAAGTTTTACAACAGGATAAGCCTCAGGGTGAACTGATGAGTTATCAAGTGGGTCTTTACCCTGATTAATACGCAAAAAGCCTGCTGCTTGTTCAAACGCCTTTGGTCCTAAACGCTCAACTTTTTTAAGTTCGCTACGCTTAGTAAACGTGCCGTTAGTGTCGCGGTAATTTACTATATTTTGCGCTAAGGTTTTATTTAACCCCGATACGCGAGTAAGAAGCGGCACCGAGGCCATATTTAAATCAACACCCACTGAGTTTACACAGTCTTCTACCACTGCGGTTAGTGTTTGGCCTAATTGGCTTTGCGATACATCGTGTTGGTATTGGCCTACACCAATTGATTTTGGCTCAATTTTAACAAGCTCGGCAAGTGGGTCCTGCAGGCGACGCGCAATAGATACCGCGCCACGCAAAGAAACATCTAAGTTAGGAAATTCATTCGCTGCAAATTCAGACGCAGAGTAAACAGACGCGCCGGCTTCGCTTACCATAATTTTGTTTAATTTAAGCTCAGCATTGGCCTTAATAAGTTCGCCTACTAGCTTGTCAGACTCGCGTGATGCGGTGCCGTTACCAATCGCAATAAGTTCTACTTTATGCTGGCGACATAGTTGCTCTAATGTACGTAATGATTTTTCCCAGTGATTTTGTGGTGCGTGGGGGAAAATAGTTTGGGTTGTAAGCAATTTACCTGTGCCATCAACTACGGCAATTTTACAGCCAGTTCGCAAACCAGGATCTAGACCAAGCGTGGTACGCGGCCCAGCAGGGGCGGCCATAAGTAAGTCTTTTAAGTTTTTAGCAAATACATCTATAGCGCCGGTTTCGGCTTTTTCTCGCATGGCTGCTAAAAATTCATTTTCTAGGTGTAGGCCAAGCTTTATTTTCCATGCCCACTGCACAACACTTAATAGCCATGCGCTAGCTGCTTTATATTTCACATCTAAACGGTAGTGATCAGCAATCATTTGCGCGCATAGCTGGGCTGCATTTTCGCTGCTTGGCTCTGGGTTAATACTCAGCTGCAAAATACCTTCGTTACGCGCGCGCAACATAGCAAGTGCGCGGTGAGAAGGGACCTTTTTAAGAGGTTCTTGATGGTCAAAGTAGTCGCGGTATTTACTACCGGCTTGCTCTTGGCCGTCAATAAGTGTGCTTTGTATAGCGCCGTGTTGGCTAATGTGGCTTCTAAATTTAGCTAATAACTTGGCATCTTCTGCAAAGCGTTCCATTAAAATAAATTTAGCGCCATCAAGGGCTGCTTTGGTATCAGCAATGCCTTTGTCGGCATTTATAAACTGCTGCGCTTGTTGCTCTGGCTCTAAGTTTGCGTCGTTAAATAGCGCATCGGCAAGTGGCTCAAGGCCTGCTTCGATGGCTATTTGCCCTTTGGTACGACGTTTAGCTTTATAAGGAAGGTATAAATCTTCAAGCTCAGTTTTACTTTGTGCGCTGGTTATATCGGCACTAAGTGCTGGCGTTAATTTATTTTGTGATTCGATGGTTGATAAAATAAAGCTGCGGCGCTCTTCCAGCTCGCGCAAGTACGACAAACGTTGCTCTAAAAGGCGTAATTGCGTGTCGTCTAATCCACCGGTAATTTCTTTACGGTAACGCGCAATAAAAGGAACCGTTGCGCCTTCATCAAGTAATTTTGTAGCAGCAACAACTTGTTGCTGTTGTGCATTTAGCTCAGTGGCTAAACGTGCAGAGATATCGCTCATGCATAAACCTTTTAATACAAAAAATAAAACCAGAAAATCCCTCTGGTACTGTTATACCCAGCTTATTAAAGTTGCTATTTAATGAGTTTGGTAGGTATTTATTAGTTGAATAATATCACAGCAGGTTGTAATAAAAAGCTCTTAAAGCAAGCAATTTTGCTTGCTTTAAGATGGTTGGCTTGGCTGAGCTTACAAAGCGTAAAAGCGCGCTTTAGTGAGGGTGCTCTACGCTTTCTAAAACATCACTAAACGTGTGAGCAATAGGGGTAATATGCACTGGAATGTGTAACGTTTTAGCTATTTGACGCGCCGAAATTAACCCGCATATTTCGTTATTAGTGGTTGTTGCTAATAAAAACATGCTGCCTTGATGCTCCATTGTTTGTAGTGCATCGCCAATACTTGCATAGCATAGGCTTTGCATACTTACGCCATTAAGTTGGCTAATAGGTGTCATAATGTAGCGTAAGCTCACTTCATTGCGGCTGGTATTTAAACGCTGTGCAATGGCCGTAATTTTAGCGCTTTGTAGGTCGGCACTTGAAACAATACCAATTAATTTTTGCGCATCATCAGTCACCAATACATAGTCAGAATGCTCTGCTAGTACTTGTTTAAGCGCCTCGCTGATAGGAGTGTCGTATTGAGCGCGAATTGGCGTTTTTTGGGTAAAGTTATTGATTACGGTTAAAGCCGGAGATGTTAAATCAATAGTGGCTTGTTGATCTTCAAACGTGCTTGCAATAACGCCATGAGAAATATTTTGGGTACGTAATTCTTTAAAGTTAGACATAGTAGTCACCTTATTAGTTATAAAATTTAATCAAAAAGTAAAATTGTGAATTAAATTAAATAGCTAGGTGGACCACGTTGATATGCCGTACTAAAAGGACGGTTTAGGTTTGTACTTTGGTAAAAAGATGAAACAGCATTAGGTAGCGGTTGAAACAACCTAATAGCAAATGCATTAACATGAGAATCTAAGTCAATGTCGGGGGTTGCTTGGTCAGGAAATTCACAAGCGATAAAATGATTAGATACACTGGCGTTATCTATACTTACTTCGGCGGTATTGGCATGCAGAGTCAAACTCACACTCATTAAAAGTGCAAACAATACGGCATTACTACATATGCGCTGTACTAAGTTTGACATAGCCACTACCTTAAAAATCAGGTTAAAGATAAACCTGCTAAACCAATATATATCCTAATGAGATATATTACACAATAAAAAATTTACCTGATCTGAATCAAAGTAGTTATTTATTAATAATGCTATGGGGGACTATTTTTGATATTCAATACTATTTACATACCATTCCTTTTTACCTTGCGGTGTAGGTACCTCAAACTCATCATCTACTTGTTTTTTTATCAGGGCGCGCGCCATAGGTGAGTCAATTGATATGTAGTCTTTACGGTCGTATATTTCATCAGGCCCTACAATTCTAAATTTTTTAACCTCGCCTTGTTCGTTTTCTATTTCTACCCATGCGCCAAAAAATACTTTACCGTCTTGCTGCGGCGAATAATCAATAACTTTTAAATCGGGTAGGCGTTTGCGCAAATACCGAACACGACGATCAATTTGGCGCAGTAAGCGTTTATTATATTGATATTATAACCCCACCCAAATATATACTAAAATCACTACTTTAATACTTGTTAGATGATAGAAAAGAGTTAGTATTAAGGAAAAGTAAATATACTATATAATAAAAAGTATGGCATACATCCAAAAAATAAACGTAAAGTATCATGATAAAGAGGCTGGTAGTATTTGTGAGTTACCAGCTCTTTATACAGAGAAAGGTGTCGTGATATCACATATAAGATATCTTGCTTGGTACAGCTCTAAAAGTGAGTCATGGAAAGAGCGCTCTATATTTTCTTTAAAGCTCCTACTCACATATATTGATGTCGTACCAAACTTTGAAAACTCAACTTTATTATTAAAAGGTTTTACTAAAGCACTATTAGTAGGAACAATCGATTACGATAAAATGGATGACGAACTTGGATTGTATTGGAAGGCAAGAAAGCCTAGAGATGCAAATAATATATTATTTCATATAACGCATTACTCTGATTTTTTAGCTTTACAGGAAGGGTTTGACTCATCAAGGATAAACCCCTTCAGAAAAGCAACCAGTTATGAAGAGAGATTAAATTGGTGTGCATATTATCATAAGCACGCAAATGTGTTCCTAAATCATTTATCTAATCAAAATGACGCTGCCTTTAATGCGAAGAGAGTAAGATTCATTGATCGGTTATTAGAGCCTAAAATAAATAATGAAAAAGCGATGAAATTCCCCGATGAGCACTTTGAAAAGCTTCTTTATATTGGAATGGTAAAAGGCTCAACACCAGACTATAAATCTCAAGCTATGACCATGTTATTAAATTATGGTGGATTACGTAAAAGTGAGCTATTTCACCTTTATGTTTCAGATATAACTTTACACCCAATATATCGAGATGAAGCATTAGTTAGGGTCTATCATCCAGAAATAGGCCGCTCACCTGACAGTAGTTTTGCAAATAGGCGAGAATACTTACTCGAAAGCACTTTCTATAAACCAAGAAATACATACCGATTATCAGAAAGACTATATGCGGGTTGGAAGTCACCTTTACTCACAAATAAAGACGGCTATTTTGAAGTGATATTTAACCCGCCTGAAAAAGCAAAAGAATTTTTAATATCTTGGGTTAACTATCTTAAATATCAACGGGTAGAGCCGGCAAAAACAGACACTCACCCATTTGCATTTACCAACTCCACAGGAGCGCCTGAAACGATAAAAAACTTTCAGCGAATTCATAAAAGAGCAGTAAAAAAAATTGGGTTGGAAGTTCAAAAAGAGCTTGGAACTACAGAGCATGGACACAGGCATGCATATGGTTATCGCGCACGACAACTTGGTTTAAGCCAAGTTGAAATTCAAAAAGCAATGCATCATAAGAGCTCCCTATCCTGCTTGGTATATATACAACCAACCTCAGAAGATATTCGTAGTAAGATGAGAGAGATTAAATGAGCAAACTTAAAGGTGACTCGAGCCTTCCATTAAATATACCTGTATCAATAAAAACATTGGGTGAATACAAAGCAATATGCAAAAAAAACGGTATTACTAACTCAAGATTACATTTAGAAAATTACAAAAGCATACCAGGCCTAATTGCACATCCAGAGAGGGTTTTTAAGGATGAGTGGGTGAGCTATAAAGATACATTTGATGTCCCTGATTTTTATTCCTATAAAAAGTTAAAGAGTATTATTAAGCCATTAGCTCTCAAATCACAAAAGGAATACAGGGCATTTGTTAAAAAGCAAGATGACCCTCAAATACCAAATGACCCACAGGGGGTATGGGAAAGTGAATGGGAAAATTGGTTTAAATTTTTAGGTAAAAAAGAGCCTTACAATTTAAAATTTATTGCAAAACCATATATAGCTTGGGCTGTAAAAATAGAAGAATTTATGACCCAAGCATTAGGCGGAGGTTCTAAAAACTCTTTGCTTTGCCGATTCGTTCGAATTTATATAGAAAAACACGATAAAAGCTTAACTCCAGAAGCATTTCTTACAAAGCAAAAGGTTAATATTAGACCCTTAAAGCAAGAATTAGAAAAGTTGAATACCGATAATATGCGGCGTAACTTGATAATTGCAGTGAATGAATTTTTAGACTTTGTAATTACCAACGATCTAACTAGTGAAGATGAGGAGACTGGAGAGATCATTCGTGTAATGGATGCTAGAAATCCTTTATCGCTGCTATCAAATTCAGCAAGTGTGATGTCTCCGCAACGCGCTGAGTCAACTAAACCTTGCTTGCAGTATTACTTTGTTAAAAAGGCCCAAGAGTGGATAATTCCAGCTAATGCAAAAACTTTTAAAGACCTAAAGCATTTGCAAAAATTTGATGCTGATTGGCTGAAAGTATCATCGAAGGAAGTAGATCGAAGTGACCCTGATTGCGTGATAAAAAAGATTGGAGATCAGCTTTATATGTGGTCTCCAATAAATTGGTTGCATACGTTCACTTTAACAAAAGTTCCATTGCGGGGTCGTCAGATTGCATATAATGATTCAGGTGAAGCAGATGATGTAATAGCTAATGTTGATCAAAATGGAAAAATAATTTGGGAAAAAAATAAATCTATTTTTTCGGGGTTAACAAAAAACCAAGCGTTTATTAAAAGAATGCCTGACGAAAACGCAGGGATGTTTATCACTACAAACAAAACAAGTAATAATGGTCAAGGTTATTCAATACCTTGGATACCTGAAGACCTTATTTATTGGTTAGTAAAACTTCGTAAGTGGCAGCAAAAATATAATCCTATAGATAACCCTACGAACTGGTCTAGTTGTAAAAGAACAAATTTAAATGAGTTGCAACTTAAGGCTAAAGGAATAAATTGTTTTTTATTTAGGGCGTATCAGGATATTGAGCCACAAAGTGTTGGTAATTCCCTAACACCAAGGTTAGCTGCCGCACTTTATAATGTTCAACCATCAAATTTAGAGCTTGCAACGCTATCAGGGAAGGAAGCAACGTTAAATCAGTATAAGTCTAAGTATACCCCTCACTCAATGCGTGTGAGCCTTATAACGGCTTATATAATGGAAATGGGGATGCCTATTGAAATAGTTATGAAAGTTGTGGGGCACTCATCAATTGTAATGTCTATTTATTACTGCAAAATTACGCAAGGCGATATTAGAAAGCGATTAGAGCAGGGCGAGAAAGAAGCATTAAAAACGAGGGTTGACGCTACTCAGAGTTTAATTGAACAAAATAAAATAGAGAAAGTAAAAAATGAATTGGTATCAAATAATGAAGAGTTACTAAATTCATTAACAAACTCTATTCCAGCAGGGAACTTCATTTTCAGGGATTATGGTATCTGCCCATATGCCGCAACTCGCTGTGAAGATGGCGGAGAACTTAATGGTAGTGGTACATCATTACGTGTACCGGCTCCATCTGGTTATCTAGGGACGCAAAATTGTCTTCGCTGTCGTCATTTTATTACAGGCCCCGCATTTATTGGTGGGTTGCTATCCATCACTAACGAAATATTATTTCACTCTAACACCCAGTCATCTCAATGCACAAAGTTACAAAGTAAAATTACTATGCTTGAGAAAAGTTTAGACGAATTAGATCGCCGAGAATACGTAGCTAATTTAAAAAATGAAAAAATTGACTTATCAGAGCGTAAAATTCTTGAGTTAAAAATAAGAAAAACTGAGTCAGAATATGAAAGTGCAGCAAAAAAAATGGATATGCTCTTATGTGACTTACAGTCGTCCTACAAGCTAATTAAAATGACACAATCAATAGCTAATCAAAAAGACAGCTTGTCCCTCGTTAAAATGAGTGATTCAGAAATAGAAATATCTTTAGAAGAGACATCTTCATTTGAGCAACTTCAAGAGGTTTGTGAGAATGCAACGATTTATGAGTCGGCCAATGCATCGCATGCCATAATTCCAAGATCTCAACAGTTGGATAAAATGGCTGTATTCAATGAAATATCTCCCGGCTTATTCTTACTCACAGAAGAGCAACAATTGCACGCTGGAAATCAATTAGCGCGCCTTTTAAAGTCTCGTTTAAAAACATGGTCAAAAGTTAGTCGTGTAATTAATTGTGATATTAAGCTCTCCGACCTTCTTGGTGATGAACAGATTTCAAAGTCTGAAATCGAATTTATTAATAAAAATAATACGTTAATTAATAGTGAGTTATGAGTATGTCACCTGAAGATCTACTAACTGAATTACAAAAAGGTTGCTCTACTAAGATTAGTGAAACCCTCGAAGCAATCTATAGGGTTTGTATGGAGCAAAGAAAAAGAGGTGTTGATGACTATTCTATTTCTACAATATCAAAGTTAGGCACTCAACGAGGGGTTCCAAAAGCACAAAGTATTCGTAATAAATCGGGTGAAAAGTATAGAGCACTTATTGCATCATTTGCAGAGAACAGCCCAGTAAAAGATCTTGGTAAGCAAAAGCATCAAGGGTTAGACTGGATAGATGAAATAAACAATCCAAAGCATCGATTACTAGCAAAAATTCAAGCTTCCGAGCTAATTGCGACTCGAAAAAAGCTACAAGAAATTATTCCACCAAACCTTCAAATTGATATTTATGACTACAAGTCTACTGGGCTTGGTTCTGAGCATAAACTATCGAATCAAGAGCGCAGAGCATTAGAATATTTATTATCAAATAGCTTTCAAAGCAAATGGAAATTAACGCCAACGGATTATGGGGAGCTTATTGATGAAAATAAGCATGCTGTTTTTAAAGCGGCTACCCTTGACGCTATAAAAAAAGCTTTAGATTTTTTATAGCCGTAATATCTATAACACACGCTAAAATTTAATTTGCTGTCTGGTTATTATAATCTTTGTAGTTTCAATAAAGGAAAGCTTCATTTGGATAGAAAAATTAAAAGACCCTATAGTTAGGCTTCAAGATAACATTTTCTACTCTCAAGCATTAGCAGCTGAAAAACTAGCAAAGGAGATATAGTACCGATTGGTCCAGTCATAGAATTTTATGAAGGTGGGTAGTCTTCGTCACCAAACTCAAAATAGACTGACTTAGAAGTAGAAGATCTTGAATACCTCATATCTAAAGAGTTTATGCGCCGAGCAGGTTTGGAAGTGGGGCCAAACGGTAGTATATTATCAAGTAATGATAAAGATAACTTTCTCCCGGTTGCAACTTTAGATGCTGTTAAAAAAGCATTGCAGTATTTGTAATATTGGGATGGGGCAAACTAATTGTATACCAATCTAATAACGCGTGAAGGATTAGACAAGCTAAATAAAGAGCTTAATTACCTTTGGCGCGACTACAGACCTGAAATAACAAAAAAAGTAGCTTGGGCTGCTAGCCTTGGCGATCGTTCAGATAATGCCGATTATAAAGAAAATAAAAGATTACTTAGACAGATAGATTCTCGAATTAGGTTCCTTAGAAAGCGCATCGAAGCAGTCAAAGTTATTGACTACTCTCCTCAACAAGTCGGCAAGGTTTTCTTTGGGGCATGGGTAGAGGTTGAAAATGATAATGGTGAAACAAAAGCTTTTCGCATAGTTGGCCCTGATGAGATCTATGGTCGTAACGATTACATTTCTATTGACTCTCCTATGGCCAGAGCGATGCTAAAAAAGGAAGTTGATGATGATTTTCAAGTTAAAACGCCAGTAGGGATAAAAGAGTGGTTTATTAACAAAATTGAGTATAAGTAAAGAGCTAGTACAGCTTATGCAACAACTAACTTGAAAAACTCCGAAAGAGAGTATTTATATTTCAGCCTTCTGAGCTTTAGTCATCAAAATCTCTTTTGGTATAAAGACGGTTAGTCTGCTTAGAGCGATAACCGGACATTGATAATTGCGCTATATAAGTCGCTATTACTCAAGTGATACTGTGATAAGTCTTTCTCTTTTTTATATAATAAAATAACTTAACTCAGCATAATATTTATGATTGGCACTAACTTATACTATTTGCTATTAATAGAAGCTCATAAAATAAGGACGTTTTCACGCTAAAATAGGGAAAGTGTCCTCTGATAAAGCTGTTAGTTTACAAAAAGGATTTTGGTAGTGTTTGAAAGTATTGCGATCTATTCAGGGTTAATTGCAACAATCTGGATCTTCATTGGTGTTTATGTTGCGAGCCGATTTTATAATGGTTACAGCCATTCTAAACAATTTTGTAGTGAGTTAGGCGCAACAGGCAGCCCAACAGAAAAATTGTCTCCCTTAATTAATAATTACCCTCTAGGCTTTTTCTTTTGCTTTTTCGGTTGGTATTTGGCGCAGCTAACAAGCGTTTCAATTTTAGTAAATATTGCGGGTTGGTTAGTTATAGCTCATGGCATTGGTACATGGGTAGCAGGGTACTTTCCTATGGACGCTGATCCATTTACTAAAAATCCAACTTTTAATTGTAAGGTACACTCTTGGGCTGGTTTTATTATGTTATTGTCGCTAGTTGTAGCACCAATATTAGTAGCTATAAGTCCAACAACAGAAATTATCCCACTATATTTCCGTATTTTTTCAGTTGTCTCTGTTATCGCTGCTGTTTATTATCTATTTGCTATGGCTAAAGCCTTAAAATCTCAAAGTAACCCTGGAATTCATCAACGTATTTCTTATGGTTTTCAGCTAATTTGGCTAAGTGCCTTTTCATTAGTGTTAGCGTAATTGTAAACTAACAAGCTGTTAAACAAGGACAAAAAACAGTTGGTTTTTGCTCCTTCGTCGCTAATTTTAACCAACTATTTTTTTGCCTGTTAACAGGGCGTTACGTGTCAAATAAGGGTGGCGTTAACCTATGAAGGATGAGAAGTATCAAAGAAGCATTGGCTTACAATGCCCCACTTGCGGTTGCACTGACTATGAGTATGAGCAAGGCGTTGATGAAACTATTGAGCTTGCTAAATGTGCGTCTTGTGGCCGTGAACTTACAAAGGATGAGTTAGTTCATGAGAACAGTGAAAATATTCAAGAGCATGTTTCTGAGATAGGTAAGAAAGTTACTGAAGATCTAGCAAAGGAGCTGAAAGCTTCGCTAAAAGAAGCCTTTAGGGGCAGCAAAAATATAAGGATTAAGTAATGCCAGTAACAGTTGATGCCGGTGACATTATTGCTGGTCTTGCACTATTAATGTCAGCTTATGCAACCTGGCGTACCACAAGCTTTAATGAAAAACAGAAATCCCTTATCGAAAGCCAAGAAAAGCTAAATAACCTTTTGCTCGAGAAAGAAGAAAGCGAAGCTGTTAGTGGCAAAAAGGCCGATTTGGGTGCATCGTTTGTAAAGCTCGGCAGCAACAAGCACCGGCTGAAGATTTGGAATAAGGGTAGTGCTACTGCAAGGAATATCAGGTTAGAGTTTCCCGAAGGCAATGATGTACTTATACAATCCGATGTAGATGAAAAGTTTCCCTTAGAATCTATGGAAAAATTTCAGTCTGTAGAGTTGATCGCATCTGTTCATATGGGAACTAAAAGTAAGCACGTTATTCGTATAGTTTGGGAAGATGACTCGGAAAACCATAATGAAAAGCTCGTATATCCCACGCTGTAAACACGTAACAAGCGCGTCAATTAGGACGCTAGCAAGCTAACGCTTATTAAGCGGGCGTTATGCGATTTTTCAATGGTTCAGCTTTTAAGTAGAAGGATTATATAAGTTAATGACTAACTCGAATGAACTATATGCCCGCGATGATTTTGTTGCATGCGGCTGGAACTATGATGTAGCGGTTGAAAATCATTATGGGTACTCCTCTGTTATGCGAAGCCTTGAAGAGAGTGCTAAGGAAAAGTTAGAGTCAGGGTTAGAGGAGCAAGGAAAAATCCTGAGCTTATTAAGTCGTTCTGCCTCAATGATGCTTTCTCCTACCAGCTTGAATGAACCTTTCAAGCCTTACTTTCAAGACTTCCAAGCAGGAAGACGATCACCGCTTCCGGAAGACTTTACTGAAGCCGAACTGCAGTTTTTTGATGAAATTCTGGAAGATATTGCAGAGCCATGGCTAAAGTCACGGTTAGCGGATTTACTATGGTTATGTAAAAAACCTAGAAATCCAGATTATGCCAAAACAGCAATTGATTCGTATACTTCTCATGGTTTGGATTCTGACACATGGCATCGTGATGTAAACGATTGCTGGGAAAGGGCCGCAAGACTTTGTATGCAACTAAGAGAGTTTGATCGACTTGATGTAATCAAGAATCAACTATTCGCTGCATTTAGACTTGAGCATTCGAATTGTAAGTTCATGACCTTATGGCTTGCTGAGTTGATGGATAAGCTCAATATTGATTCTGATTTCAAAGACGATATCGCCTCTACGCTATTTAATAGTGGAAACGATTTAGTGGATTTGGGTGACTTTAATTCTGCTAGATCTTATTACGAGTTGTCGGCCAAGAAATACAAACAATCTGATGATGAAAATGGATGGCTAGAATCTCTTGTTGCTCTAGCTGATTGCTTTGAGAGAGAGGCAGACTCTAGGGCTGCTGGCAGTAATATGGTTGCAAACTCATTCTATGAAAATGCAATACAGGCCTATCGACGTATTCCTACAAAGCATCGTGACGGTTTTAACGTCAGCGAAATAATCGATGGTATTCGAAGGAAAATATCAGTAACAGGAAAGGAATCTTTAGGTGAAATGGGTTTGGTTAAAACCCCAGGAGTAGATCTATCAGATACTATTGAAGCGTCCAAATCCCATGTATCTGGAAAACAGTCAGTTGAAGAGGTATTAATCTACTTTGCAGGGCTGTCCTCTGGCCCAAATTACAATGCCTTACGTTCAGGTGCTCAAGAAAGTATGCAGGATGACCCAATAAGTAGTTTATTCGGCTCCACGCAAATGAGTAGCGATGGACGTGTTGTTGGGAAAACTCCACCGATGAACCTTAATGCAGGTGAGGGTGACCAAGATAACGAGACTGTGTTAAACAGGCAGGTTCAGCAACACTTTGGAATAGAGACTCAATTAGTAGTAGAGGGGCAAATATTACCTGCATTGCGACAGATCTTAATGGAGCATAGAGTGACAAAGGAGCTATTACAGGCTCTTTGTCATCATTCTCCAATTGTCCCTGAAGACCGTACATATCTCCTAGGGCATGCTTTGTGGTTAGGCTTTGAACATGATTTTGGAAGTTCTATTCATTTGCTATGTCCTCAAGTTGAGCACATCGTTCGTATGAAATTAAAAGAAGCTGGTGCTCACACTAGCAACATAGACCGAGATGGTATTGAGCATGAAAACGGTCTCAGTACATTAATTGAACTCCCTCAAGCTTCTCAGGTTTTCGGAGAAGACTTATGTTTTGAGTTAAAAAGTATATTTACTGACTCTCAGGGGGCGAACTTAAGAAATGAAGCTGCTCACGGTTTATTAAGTGATAATTCTTCATCATCAATATCAACTGTGTACGCATGGTGGATGATCCTCAGAATTGTTGTCCACTCCTGAGTCGGGGCAAATGGAGCTCACGAAGAGGAAGTTAATGAGCCTTCCTGTATTCAAGGCGCATAACATGTTGCTGCACTCGAAAAAATTACTCGCTACGCTCCCAATTTTCCGGTGAGCAAGGCGTTATGCATAGCAAGGAGTAGGCTTGGTTCATATCGAAAGCCCCACAGCAATAATTGTCACCGTAGGGCTTTTAATAGTCTTCATGTTCTTCGGCTTCAATCTATTCATGATGGTTTTAGAAAGAAAAATTTCTTTTTCTGAATTAGAACAGTTAAAAAAACAGTTATCTGCAATGCTTAGCAAAACTAAGAACCCTAAAGAATATAAGCTAGCAAGGCTCTATTTATGGGGTAGCATTTTAACTCTTGTCGGGTTTATGGCTTATTTGGAGCTTGGCTATGCATAACAAAGCAATTAATTTCGCACCTGCTGTGCCGGACACAAACTCGCTGGCTGTGCTCGTGCCTCGCTATTTTAGCCAACAAGTTTGCGCTGTTTATTCGCGGCGTTATACGTTTAGGGAGGTTTGGTGAACGGAATCTGTGCTTTATGCCATAAATCGGAAAAACTGATAGATAGCCATTTTATGCCTAAAGCTGTTTACCGAACTATTAGTAAGGGGTTCCCTGAACACGGAGAGAACATCGTTTGGATTTCAGGGCATGAAAAATCTGCAGCCTACACCTCAAAGCAAGCAAAGAAACACTTACTTTGCGCCAATTGTGAAGCTGCCTTTTCTAAAAATGGTGAAGATAAAGTTCTCCCTTTTATGGCTAAACCTAATGGCTTTAAATTGGCGACAAAGATAAAAAAGTTTAAAAAACTATCGGGTGTAAAAGATGAGGTTTGGTATTTCCCCTCTAGTGATGACTACGCTTTAGGTTTTTTGTATTTTGCTGTCAGCATTGCTTGGAGGTTATCATCTACGGATTGGAGCAATTATGGGATGCCGGAGACAAAAAACTCAATACGTGATGAGAGTATGTTGTCTTTCTCTAAATTTTTACTTGGAGAAACAAAACGTCCGAGTAATACATTTTTAGCCGTATACGTAGACAATCAAAAAGTTGATACACCGTCAATGGGATTTCCAACCGTTAAAAATCATACTGGTTATCAGCATATTGTGTTTAATATCCCAGGATTAAAATTTAGTTTGTTAGCTGGTAACGATCCTGGAGCAGGAATTCTAGAAACGTTTTCGCCTAATAAAACGAATGTATATTTCGTAAGTCGAAGTTTAAAAACACACCCAGATTATAATTTTGTTGCTGATTTTCTAAAAACTAAAGCTGTAGCTAAAGGGCGATTAGCAAAAGAGTTCAGTGCAAAAAACGTATAACAAGTGACTATGGTTACGACCGTCCACTCATGGCACTTTGGAGAAGTTCGGCTTTGAGCGATAACCGGTCATTGAGGATGGCTAAATTTAGGGCTAATTAATAGATAAAGTTGTGTCGTTTATTCATATAGTCAAGCAAACGAGCAACGCGTATATCCTACATTTAAATTTATTTAAAATCTTGAAATACCCTCGGTTATTTGTTGGAATGTGGATAGATGAGCTTGAAGTCAGCAAAAATATGCGTGATGAGCGCACTATTAAATTGTTAGGCGTTGCTGAACAAGGAGAGATATTCAATGGCTTTTGCCCTCGCACCAGATCAAGAAAATGCTTACCCATCACTCATTACGGCATTGTGCGCGCGCGATGCGTATACTAGAGGCCATTGTGACCGCGTCTGTGCGCTTGCGTTGGAAGTGGGGCGTGCGGCCGATTTGAGTGCCCCCTCATTAGATGACTTGCGTATTGCCAGTCAATTACACGACGTGGGTAAGATTGGAGTTCGTGATACTGTTCTCTCGAAGCCTGGAAAGCTCACACCTGATGAAAGGGAAGAGATAAAGGCTCACTCGGTTATCGGTGAGAGAATAATTAGTGAGACATTCCTGACAAACAGAGACGAGGTCGCGTCTATTGTCAGACATCATCATGAAGCATTTGATGGAAGCGGATACCCAGACGGACTGGCTGGTGCCGATATTCCCCTGAGTAGTCGAATACTTTCGATCATTGATGCGTATGATGCACTGACGACTAGCAGGCCATACCGCATGGCTAAATCGCACCTTGAAACTATGAATATCTTGAAGCATGAAGTGGACACGAAGTTTGATCCAAATATTTTTTTGTTGTTTACAAAAGTCATAAAGGCCAGTTCGGCACGTGCCTCGTAAACGCTCGTTCCTAGAATACGGTGAACGCTGCCTAAAAAGTCTCTGCAGATGACATTTGATCCGCCACCCACTTTTTTGCTAACGCAAAAGCAGGCGTTGTCTCAAATGCACCTGAGCTCAGGCGTTGCTAATGTCTGCAAATGGCACAAATGCGACTATCAGAGAAAATTGAGTCATTAATAAGCTCAAATCAACGTTTTAATCTCTAAAGTGATAGCTTCTTGTTAAGTTAAGAAAAGGATAGAACTTGGTTTCATGTTGGCAGTCTGTTGATCGTGCGCTTTACGTCCTAAGACACTTTACTCTTAGGCGTTATAGCCATATTTGAGCCTGTTTACGGTATTTTTAATTAATTCACGGCCAGCTATTGTATCTATAAATGTTAAAGGTTTTTTAGAGTCGAATTGGAGTGACGAGGTATTTAACCAAATATTAAAACGTTCTATATTTTCAAAGTAATCAAGACAAAAAGAGCAGACTTTTGCAATTTCAAATGCATTTTCACTTAAAGTGGTATTTAAGGGCTTTAATTCTTTTTTATAGCGTACATATGAGCTCTTGCTAGTTCTAATAGCTGAAGAAAATGCTCGTATATCCCAGCCTAGCTCTATCCTTAAACGTTCAGCATTTTTGATATCTACACCTTGATGTATAAAGTTAATTTGTTCTAGATGACTAGATTTTTCACTGATATTTCTATTGCTTAAAATCTCTGTAAGGTCTATTTGTTTATGAATTTCAGAGAAGTTATACATAGCAACACCTTAAATTAAATTATGTTTCCTCGTGTAACTGAAATCGATGTTACCTGTAGAGGTCTACTTGAGATAAATTCAAGCGTATTTACCGCAATTCACTTAACCCCAAAGCAATAGCCTCTTGCTGAAAGCGGCCTGATATATTAATTATTCGCTCATAGGCACCGGTTAAAAAATGTTCCTCTGTCGTTTCAGGCCTATTGCTCATAACTGGCTGATCAAAAATATCAGCAAAGTAATCAAAATCAACCTGAGCTTTGGAAGTTTTTTTACTTTGTCTATTAAAAGTAATAACGCTTGAATTTGTATCAACAATGTTATCTTTAGCAGGAGTTTCAATCTTTTCAAACTTAACTACATCAGCTTCAAATGGAACATCTTGTTTAACTCTATACGCATACTCTAAAAGCTTAGGTTCGGCGGGCATGTACATAATAGCTTCTTGGTTCTTAGAGTTTGTTACTCTCAGTATACGGCCCAATATTTGCCTAAAATGCATTTCTGTTTTTGTGTTTGTAAGGTGGCAGCAAACCTGCAAACGAGGGATGTTTGTACCTTCGCTAATCATGCCCACAGAAATAATCCACTTAGTTTGTGCATACCTAAACTGCTGAATAATACTTGTAGGTTCATTTTCTCGGTAGGTTACAACAGTGCTATCCTCGTCAAAGTGAGTTCGCATTAACATAGAGATTTGATGGGCATGCTCAACAGACGATGTAACAATCAACCCCGCTGCATCGGGGTTTTTCAATCTGATTGAAGCCAGCTTCTTTTGAGCTGAAGAAATCATGTATTTTATCACCGCTTCATTTTCAATAACCTCTTGATAAGAAACGCTAGAGTCGTTTAATAACGCTTTAAAGCAGTTAAATGTTTTGGTTTCAGCGTCATCTACAACTGTAATGCGGCTATTATCAACTGCTACTATTTGTGGAACCCGACAAACATTATCTCCAATAGCCTCAGAAAGCCCGTAAACGTAATCACACGCTATTTTATTGTTAGGCTGCTGATATGATGAAAGAACAATAGGAGCAGCGTCAGAGCGCCAGGGAGTGCCTGTTAAGGCTAATGTATACTGTGCTTTATTTTGAATGTTAAGTATTATCTGCTCACCCCATGCATTTGCATTGTCAATATTAGAGCCAGCACAATGATGAATTTCATCAAATATTACAAAAACACGATATCGTTCAAATAGCTGCCAAAAGTGCACATCTAAATACTGTAAGCTTTGATAGGTTAAAGCTCTACCTTTAGCGCCAATAAGCCCATCAAATCGTTCATTCGTTTTTAGCTGTAAGCTTTCCTTAAAGTCTTGAGAAACAATAGACGACGGTGAAAAACAAATAATCACATCGACCATATTATTTTTTAATAACTGGTTAGCTAATTCCGAAGCCATTAAGGTTTTACCCGCCCCAGGAGTTGCCAAGGCTAAAAAGTGGCTATTGCCGCTCTGGTATTGTGTAAGCGCTAAATTAATACACTCGGCTTGCCATAGTCTTAGTTTCATATTTTCTCTAATGCTTCGTTTTGCTTCATTAAGCCTTCAATCGCTCTAATCTTGCCAAGTATTCTTGTATTGTTGTCTCTCGCTTTGTTGTATTGTGGCTGAAGTTCATCTACTAATTCGGGTGACTCCAAATAAAGCTCTTTGTATGCCTCAGATTCCCCCATATTCAATAATAGCTCGGCTTTATAATGATTTAACTTACTAAGTAATAGCGCGTGCTTATCATCTGCCTTTTCTGTAGTTCCAATAGGTATTGCACTAGCTAGCTGAGTAATTACCTCAACGTTAAAGCTTTCTGTTTTATTGAATCGCGTAAATCCTTTTTTATTTGATAACATTTTTTTCAGCCAGCCTTTTTTAACAAGCTTGATCAATTCGGCATATATACTTCGCCTAACTGCTGTAGGTACCAAAGAAGAATCACTTTTTAATGCTAAGTACGCCGAGCGTACATCGCTTGTTGTAAAGTTATCAAAATTTGGTGCAACAATAATTTGAGCTACGAGAGGGTCAAATTTCAAAGTAAATCCTAATAAACTTCTTATAATAATGGGTATTATAGGGCGTGGTAGTTAAGCCCTCAACATGAAAATCTAATCATTTTGCCTTGAGGAAAACCAGGTGAGTGATTTAGTTAAACATTTTGGTGAAAAGCTACGAGAAAAACGCAAAGAAGCAGGCTACTCGCAAGAAGGTTTTGCCGCCTATGTAGGTATAGAGCGCGGAAATTACGGAAAAATGGAAAGAGGAAATGTTAATATTAAACTCGAAACCTTATATAAATTAGTAAACGCATTAAATTGCGAGTTCGAAGAGATACTACCGGCAAGGCAAAAGTATAAAATTGACCTAGATTAACCAAAAACTACTTGGTACTAATATATTATTAATTTTTTAATTAATTAGGGTATATTAATCACTATTACCTCAGGAATATAAATAAGCGAGTGAGTTGCTTTAAGCAAAAAAATCATCTCAAACTCACTGGCTAACAAGGACTTAATTTACATGTTTGAACAAACATTTAAAAATATCGACGACATTTTCCATAAAGACGCAGGCTGCTCTAGTGAGCTAGACTACACCGAGCAATCGTCGTGGATGCTATTTTTAAAATACCTTGATGACTTAGAGTTTACAAAGTCTCAAGAAGCCGAATTGATGGCAGAAGAATACCAATACATTATTGAAGAGAAGTACCGCTGGAGTTCGTGGGCTGCGCCTAAAACCGCTAATGATGAGTTTGATCACGATAACGCCTTAACCGGCAGCGACTTAATGGATTTTGTTGATGGCGAGCTTTTCCCCTATCTTAAAGGCTTTAAACTACGTGCCAAAGGCCCTGACACCATTGAATATAAAATTGGTGAAATCTTTAGCGAGATCAAAAATAAAATTCAAAGTGGCTACTCACTGCGTGATGCGCTCGAAAAAGTAGACGAATTACGCTTTCGCTCACAAGAAGAAAAGCATGAGCTTTCACACCTGTACGAAGTAAAAATTAAAAACATGGGCAACGCTGGCCGCAACGGGGGAGAATACTACACACCACGCCCATTAATTCGTGCGATGATCGATATATTACAGCCACAAATTGGCGAAACCATATACGACGGTGCAGCAGGTTCGGCAGGCTTCTTATGTGAAGCCTACGATTACCTTCGCCAAGGTGGTGTCAGCAAAAAGCAGCTTTCAACCAGCGATTTAAAAACCCTGCAACAAAGCACCTTTTACGCCAAAGAGAAAAAGTCTTTGGCTTACGTTATCGCCATTATGAACATGATTCTACATGGCATCGAAGCACCTAACGTTATTCATACCAATACCCTAGGCGAAAATCTACAAGACATTACCCCAAGCAACCAGCACGATATTGTATTAGCTAACCCGCCGTTTGGTGGTAAAGAGCGCAAAGAAGTTCAGCAAAACTTCCCAATCAAAACCGGTGAAACCGCCTTCTTGTTTTTGCAGCACTTTATCAAAATGCTCAAGCCTGGTGGCCGCGCTGCCATTGTGATTAAAAACACCTTTTTATCGAATACCGATAACGCCGCCATTGCCTTGCGTAAAGAGCTATTAGAAAACTGCAACTTACACACCGTACTCGATTGCCCAGCAAAAACCTTCTTAGGCGCTGGGGTTAAAACCGTGGTGTTGTTTTTCACTAAAGGCGAACCAACACAAAAAACATGGTTCTACCAGCTAGACCCTGGCCGCAGCTTGGGTAAAACCAATCCGCTAAACGACACCGACTTAAAAGAGTTTATCGAGTTACAAAAAGGCTTTGAAGACAGTGCTAAATCTTGGTCATTGGCTACAACTGAACTTGATGATGCAACATGGGATTTATCGGCTAAAAACCCGAATCAAGCGGAAGAAGTGCCACTGCGTGAGCCGCAAGCCATTATTGAAGAAATCATCGCGCTGGATAAAGAGAGTGAAGCGATTCTGGGTAAGATTCAGGAGTTGTTGTGATGGGGTGGTCCATATCTAAAATGAGTGAAGTCACTAATATTATAAGTGGTGGCACACCTAAAAGCGGTATTTCCGACTATTGGTTTGGTGATGTTAAGTGGATTACGCCGAAAGATATGGGGAAAATCACTGGTATTTATGTCTCTGAAACAGGTAGAAACATCACTCAACTAGGGCTAGATAAATCTTCAGCTAAGCTAATTCCTGAAAACTCGGTAATTCTCTCAACCCGAGCACCTATTGGCTACCTAGCTATTAATACAGTTCCTATGGCAACGAACCAAGGTTGTCGGGGTTTGGTACCTAAAAATACTTTAGACACTAAGTTTTTGTATTATTTTTTATTGAAGAGTGTCTCATTATTAAATGATTTAGGAAGTGGAACTACTTTTAAAGAGCTATCTAAAACTGCTTTAGAGAAAGTAGAAATACCGCACCCTGAGATTACCGAACAAAAACACATCGTGGCTATTCTCGAGCAAGCCTTTGCCGATATAGAACAAGCCCGCGCCAAGACCGAGCAAAACCTCAAAAATGCCCGTGAGCTGTTTGAAAGCTACTTGCAGCAAGTATTTAGCCAGCATGGTGATGATTGGGGAGTTAAGAAAATTGCTGAAATCGCTGAAACATGTTTGGGAAAAATGCTTGATAAAAAGAAAAATAAAGGCAATCCAAAGCCATATTTAAGAAATCAAAATGTTCAGTGGTTTAATATAAATACAGATGATCTTCTTGAAATGCGTTTTGAGGATAGTGAGTATGAAAGATATGCTATTAAAAAAGGAGACTTGGTAATTTGTGAAGGTGGTTATCCAGGGCGTGGAGCTATTTGGGAGCAAGATGAAGATATCTTTTTCCAAAAAGCCTTGCATAGAATACGTTGTCATAATCCACTCTATAATCGCTGGGTTTTATACTATTTATATCTGAGCGATTGTAATGGCACTCTAAAAAACAGTTTTACTGGGGCTGGTATCCAACATTTTACAGGGAAGTCTCTAAAGCAATTAGCCTTGCCGATTCCACCGGTTGAATTAACCGAGAAGTTTGTGCGCAATTTTGATGAGTTATTTAATCACGTAATAAGCTTGGAACATGTATATCATAATAAATTGAAGTCAATTGACCAACTAAAAAAATCCATCCTACAAAAAGCCTTTTCTGGCGAGCTAACCAAGGCGCTTGAGGTTGATACAAACAAAGGAGCAGTGGCCTAATGTCACAAGCAAGGACGCGTAACGAAGCCGATACCAGAGCGGATTTAATTGATCCTAAGTTAGTTGCTGCGGGTTGGGGTGAAGTTGATAACAGCTTTATTCGCCGCGAGCTTATTTGCCCTGGCCAAATTATGGCGGGTGGCAAACGCGCTAATAAAGTCCCATGTGATTATGTGCTGGTGTACAAAGGTCGTAAGCTTGCGGCAGTAGAAGCAAAAAAAGAAAGCCTGATATACAGCGAAGGTGTACGCCAAGCGAAAGACTATGCACAACGCCTGCAATGCCGTATTGCTTATGCCACTAACGGCCATGATATTTACCAGATTGATATGCTTACAGGCATTGAGGAGCTGGTAGATGAATACCTGTCACCGCAAGCGCTATGGGATTTAACCTTTGAGCAAAAAGGCGATACGCCAGAAGCGGATTATACGACAGCTTGGCGTGATGCGTTCTCTACTATTCCCTTTGAGTCTAAAGGCGATTGGGCACCCCGTTATTATCAAGAAAACGCCATTCATAATGCTCTTGAAGCCATTGCCCAAGGTAAAAATCGCATACTGCTGACATTGGCTACCGGCACGGGTAAAACCTGTATTGGCTTTCAAACCGCTTGGAAGTTATTTCAAACCCGTTGGAGTTTAACCGCGCAGAAAGATATAAGCCTTGCCAGAAAACGCCCCCGTATTTTATTTTTGGCCGACCGTAATATTTTAGCCAACCAAGCGTTTAACGATTTTGGCTCATTTGGTGAAGACGCCATTGTGCGTATCACTCCTGAAGATATTCGTAAACGAGGCGGCGTTCCTAAAAACGCTAGTGTGTTTTTTACAATTTTTCATACTCTTATGTGTGGGCCTAAAACCGAATTAAAAGAAACTACAACAGAAGAAGATGATAATACGCCAATAAAAAAGGCAGAAAACCCGTATTACGAGCAATACCCAGCTGACTTTTTTGATTTAATTATTATTGATGAATGTCACCGTGGTGGCGCAAATGATGAAAGTGCTTGGCGTGATATTCTTAATTACTTTGCCCCTGCTGTGCAACTGGGTTTAACCGCAACACCCAAACGCACCGATAATGCCGACACCTATGGTTACTTTGGCGAGCCTGTTTACAGCTATACTTTAAAAGAAGGCATTAACGATGGCTTTTTAACGCCATTTAAAGTGTTACCAATCGTTGGCACTATGGATGAGTACAAGTATATAGAGGGGGATGGTGTTGTTGTAAAAGGCGATCCTGAGCCCGGTAAACTGTATAAAGAAGGTGACTTTAACCGCATTATTACCATACCTCAGCGCGAAGAGCGCCGTGTACACTATTGGATGGATCGCTTTAATCCTAAAGAAAAAACCATCGTGTTTTGTGCAACACAAGTTCATGCCGGTATGGTGCGCGATTTTATTAATCAGTATGCAGTTAAAAAGGGCTGGACTACCAACACTAACTATTGTGTTCGTGTTACCGCTAACGATGGCGTAGCGGGTGAAAACGACTTAAAAACCTTTTGTGATAACGAAAAAACCATTCCGACAATTTTAACCACCTCACGCAAACTCTCTACCGGCGTTGATGCGCGTAACGTACGTAACATTGTGCTCATGCGCCTTTGTAACAATATGATTGAGTTTAAACAGATTATAGGCCGAGGAACCCGCACATACGATGGCAAAGACTATTTTACCATTTACGACTTTGTAAAAGCGCACCATAACTTTGCTGATCCTGCTTGGGATGGTGAGCCAATACCCAGCGAAGTATGCCCTGAGTGCGGCACAACGCCGTGCCAATGTGAAGACACTGGCGGCGATGGAGCCGGTGAAAAGAAACCGTGCAAGGTGTGTGAACAAAAACTATGTATTTGTGAAAAGCCAGAGCCTGAAGGCTGTGAAAAATGCGGTGAAAGACCATGTGTATGCGAAAAGCTCGAAATAAAGCTCTCAGACGGCCGTACACGGCAAATTAAGCATATTTCCTCAGCAATGTACTGGAGCGCTGAAGGGAGGCCCATTACAGCTAAAGAGTTTGTTGAACGTATGTTTGACGACTTACCACGCTTTTTTGAAAATGAAGACCAACTACGCGAAATCTGGAGTGATCCAACCACTCGCGAAAAGCTATTAGAAGATTTAACCGAAGCGGGCTACGATAGCGAAAAACTCGATAGTATGAAAGCCGTAATTGATGCACAAGACAGCGATGTATACGATGTTTTATCCTACGTAGCGTATGCCTCAGAGGCACAAACACGGACTGAGCGAGCTCAACAAGCAAAACCTAAAATAAACTCTGCTTTTAGCGATTATAAACAACAAGAGTTTATAAACTTTATATTAAGTAAATACATTGAAGATGGCGTGCAAGAACTCGCACCTAAAAAAATGCGCAGTTTAGTAGAGCTTAAATACAACACCATTAACGACGCCGCCATTGAGTTTGGATCACCGACAGCGATACGCGATACGTTTATTGGTTTTCAGAAGTATTTGTATGCAAGGTAGTTAAATTATATAACTATCTGTAAGCGGAGGAACAACGAATTAACTTTCTCAAGTTGATGTCTCTGAGCTACTACATATAACAGGTTCAAATAAATACTGCTTTAATAGCGTTTACTCATACATTGATACTCAGAATATTATACTGTAGCCAACGCGTTTGAGCATAAGTTTCAATTTTCCTCAGGAATTTTTTAAATTCATTTAGCTATGCACTTACGTTATTTTGTTTATCGAATTTCTAATGACTAATTAAACATTTTCGTTTAAATCCAGACACATCATGATACCCATATCATTCTCTACTTAATTTGCTGTAATAGGGAATACTGTTGCACCCAGCCATAGCATAAAAGCAAGTTATAGATGTAATAGTTCAGTCTTAGTTTATAAAAATGAAAGTAAAAATGTATATTGTTAACTTTGTTTGAATTTAGGTGTTTTACATTTAGAATAGTAATAAATTACTAATAAACTAATTGAAGCCAATTCTTTAGGCTTTCTTTGTCTGGAAAAAAATGAAAAATTACGCTTATATTTGTTATGAACAAGCGGTTAGTGAAGCTGAAGTTGAACTAATAAATCAATTTTGGGAATTAGAGAAAGGTGAGAATATTAAATTTGCAAATAATGCTCAAAATGTATTTAAAGAATTTAAAAGCAAACTAGATAAGCCTTTGTCAATAATAAAAAGTAAAAGTAGCTGTACCAATGTTCATTCAGCATTTAACTGCGATAGCTGCAATAAAAAAAAACTATTTTCTACTCGTAAAGAGTGCATTGAGCAGTTTGAGTCTGAGCGATATGTGTGTAAAAGTTGCCTTGTTGAGTGCTATTTAAAAGATGGAAAATTAACAATAGAAAAGTTAGGTGAGTATATTGAGCAGAGGCTAAAGTCTGAAAGTGCAATTTCTTGTTTAACATATATCGAAAAACTATATTTATTTCTTCTACTTACACGGTTTAATGATGGCAATAAGGCGCCGATTAAGCATCATTACGATGCTCATTCAGAAACTCTCGGTTGCGAAGAAGCAGAAAAAAGAATGATGAAAAGCTTAATTTCCAAAGGTTTTTTAGTCCGCATCACTGAGCATGACTTTAGGGAGGCTCAAGCTCAAGGTCGTGAATCTATAAGATCTTTTCTAGGCGCTTGTTTGCATCTATTTATTCGCAAAGATAATATTTTATCTGAATTGCCAACTTATTCGACTTCATTCATCAACTCCTTTGGATTGTACTTACGCTACTCTGAGGAATATAGCTCAGTTAGCGAATTAACTAAGAGGTTATATGATGATATTTGCGCTCGCAAAGTTAGTAAGAATGATGTAGAGGAGATTCAAGAATTATTGGAAAAAAATAGGATATACAACATCCTGTTGATTATAGAAGACGCTTGTTGTGACTTTAAAGTTACAGTGCAAAAATCACTCCGTTTTGGGAATCTTTTACAGTACCTTGCCAAAAATTATTCATTACCGATTATTAGCTATGTTGTATACAAAGAAGCAAGAAATTTAAGTGCATATTTATATAACAGAAATATCCCCAGTTACATATCTGATAAACTTTTAACAAAGAGAATAGAAGAGTATTTAGACTTAATAAAAAGAAAGAATTACTCTGCTGTTTACACTCGTAGATTGCCTGAAAATATTAGAGTATCAGAAATGGAGGCTTTTTTTTGTAGGGAATTTAATGAAGATTGCTTTAACTGGTTTCATTTAACAAATGAGGAGGTTTTGGACTCCTGGATATCAGGTGCAACAATTGAGTTTAATGTTCCATCTTTACTAAGTTGAAGAGTACATTAAAATAGTACTTGTACTATTTATAAGTTGTTGTTTTTAATGTGAACTTTGTATTCATAGTATGTTTTATGGGGTTATAAAGCTAGGTCTGCATTTTCTGAGCGATCGCC
>NZ_DCYU01000055.1:0-220 GCF_002331165.1 Pseudoalteromonas sp. UBA2102 | reverse complement strand
CTCACTATTTTAGTGACTTCAGGGCGTTTAACGTTCCATAAATGGTCGTGCTCTTGCTGTAATTGTAAGTAACCTTCGCGGGTTATTAAATTTGTTTTCATGGGCTTTTATTCATTAACTCTAATGATGTGCACGTTATTAAAATTGCTAAAATTTGTCGAGTGTAAACTTTAGGGCGTGTTGTTCTTTGATGGTCGAATTTGCAGCAGTATGTTTGGTT
>NZ_DCYU01000011.1:0-30966 GCF_002331165.1 Pseudoalteromonas sp. UBA2102 | reverse complement strand
GCATCGTCACTCTTAGCAATGTGCTCACTTTGCTGCACAGGGCTCGGTATATCGTTTTGCGGGCTTTGAGCCGCAGCTGATGCGCTGTTGCTGTTTTGCTCACTTGGCGAGCGTGTTAGCTGCTCTGTGGGCGGTTGCTCTACTGGTTCATCAATTGTTTGGCTTTGCGCAGTGCTTTGATTTTGGCTTTTCTCAACCATTACTTGCGGAGCAGGGGTTTCGGCTTGCGATGGTGTTTTATTTTTATTTAATATATCACGCAGCGCATCGGCACGGCCTTTACTACTGGTAGGCGCAGGCGTTGCTGCACTTGGTGTGTCACTAGGCTCAGGAAGCGATTGAGCAAGCGTTGTACCTGCAGATTCAAATGCTAATAAACGCAGCATTATCATTTCAAAGCCTAAACGAGGCTCTGGCGCCCATTGTAAGTCTTTTTTACCGTTTAATAGTAACTGGTAATAAACCTGTATTTGTTGAGCCTGGGTGTGCTGTGCAACATGACTAACATAATCGGCGTTTTTATCATCAAGTTGCGCTGCTTGCGGGACAAGCTGAGTTAATTGAATAAGGTGAGTTAATGCAATTAAATCATCAAGTAGCGCAATATAGTTAGGATTACGGCTCGCTACTTGGGCTATTTCGTCCATCAGTGCGCCACCATCTTGTGCTAACAAAGCAGCAAGCAAACTTTGGCTGTAATGTGTGTCCATTAAACCAAGCATAGCTTGTACGGCTTGATTATTTATGTCGCCGTTGGTTTGCGCAATAGCTTGATCTGTTAAGCTTAACGCGTCACGCATACTGCCATCAGCGGCTTTTGCAATAATACTTAGCGCATCTTTATCAAAGTTTAATTCCTCTTGAGTAAGGACATGCTCAAGCTGAGTTTTAATTTCGCTTTGCGAAAGTGCATTTAAGTTAAACTGTAAACAGCGCGATAAAATGGTAACAGGTAACTTTTGCGGATCAGTGGTTGCCAGTAAAAACTTCACATGCTCTGGCGGCTCTTCTAACGTTTTTAATAACGCGTTAAAGCTATGCTTAGAGAGCATGTGTACTTCATCTATTAGGTATACTTTGTAACGTCCACGCGTGGGGGCATATTGAACGTTATCAAGAATTTCACGAGTATCTTCTACTTTGGTGCGAGAAGCGGCATCGATTTCAAGTAAGTCAATGTATCGCCCTGCTTCTATGTCAGTACAACTGCTACATTGCCCACAAGGAGACGCCGATATACCCTCATCACAATTTAAGCTTTTAGCAAAAATACGCGCAATGGTCGTTTTACCCACACCACGGGTTCCAGTGAATAAATAAGCGTGATGCAGTCTATTTTGCGTTAGCGCATTAACAAGCGCTTGCTTTACATGAGACTGGCCAACCAATTCATGAAAGGTTTGCGGACGCCATTTTCTCGCTAGAACCTGATAACTCATCAATTACTCGCCTTCAAACTCAACCAGTTTTAAGATTTTAATACCCATTTTTTCTATACGCTGCTCACCACCAAGCTCTGGTAATGAAACAACAAACGCTGCATCAGTGGCTGTGCCGCCTAATTTTGCAACTAGCTTTGCTGTGGCTTCAATTGTGCCACCAGTAGCTAATAAATCGTCAACTAATAATACTTTGTCGCCTGGGACAATAGCATCAACATGAAGCTCTAATGTGTCTTCACCGTATTCAAGTAGGTAATCTTGGCGAATCACTTCGCGTGGTAGCTTGCCTGGCTTACGAACAGGAATAAAAGGGATCCCTAACGCGTAAGATAGCGGTGCACCAAAAATAAAGCCGCGAGATTCTGTACCAATAATCTTTGTAAAGCCTTGGTTTTTATATTCGTTTATAAAAGCATCGATTGTTGCTTTAAAGGCTTCTGGATTTGCCATTAGTGTTGTTACATCACGAAACATAATGCCTGGTTTAGGATAGTCGGCAATGGTTGCGATACTGTTTTTAATAATAGCGGGTGTTACTTGAGTCATAAGTTTAATTGCTCAATAGTTTATATTTCAAAGCAGCTGATTATAACCTTAACTGACGTTAAAATGCGAGTTTGCTGTTATTAATACCGAGGTGGTTTGAAAATTATAAGGGTGGAGGAAGAAAAGAAGCTTAAGGCTGATATAAACAACAGCCTTAATAGAGCAAGGAGCTTTAAGTTAGGCTTGTGATCCAGCCTAAAATCGCATTTAAACAGCCAATACCCACAAAAACTGCTAAAAAAGCAATAAAGTAAGTAGCGTTAAACGGATCTTTAAAGTCTTTATCATCTGACATTGGTATAACCTTTTTTTAAGCACGACAAATAAGGCTGCCATGATAGACGAAGTAAAAAAATCTATAAAGACCTTAATGTTGATTTTTTGTCACGATAATACCGCGCTCGCACATTGCATTAAGCGTACTTAACGCACCATGCGCAATTTGTTGTTCGCTAAAATTAGGCGCGTGGACTAAAACCTGCTGGCATACACTTTCAAACTCAATGCCCGCATTGGATTCTATTATTGAAAGTAGCAAGGCGGTCATTGCATTTGTGGCTAAAAACTGTACGTCGTCGTTATCATCTCTGTATACAACAAAGTAATTAGGCTGCTCAGATGGCGTGCTGGGTTTATACTCTGTGCTGATATTTTGCACCGCATACTGGTAGCTTAAATTACGCGCTACACTCGATAAGTAAAGTGTAGAACTGGTTAGTTCAGTGCTTTTTAAGCGTTGCTCATTGGTATCTTCATTCGCCACGGAAACATCAAGCTCTATCCACTCATAATGTGCCAGCTCCAGCATAAATGCATAATCGTACTCTTGCAGGGTATAGCTGCTCGATAAGTAATTAATAAATTCCCCTGCTATGTCTAAAAAATAAGGCGACTTACAGTCATGCTCACTAAAAAATGCCCTTATTAATTTTTGCCATTGCTGCTGTGTATATAAAGTTTTAAGCACCGGAAAACCAGATGAGATAAACCCTGCAATATTATTAAAAAATAAGTCGCGGTAAATCGCCATGCGTCTATCTTCAATATCGTTTGGCTTTGGGTTATGCTCAGGCTCACGTATGTGCGCCATAAACTCATTTTGGCTGTCAATAAAGCTCATATTCCTTCCTTTATGCTAATTGCTGAGTAGGCGATGCGCATAACTGCTTATTTTGTAAATCGTGAATAATATCAAGCTCTTTTGTAAGTGTATTTATACTTGGAATATTAAAATCACGCTCCAATAAGGTAGGAAACACCCCATGCGCTTGGTACGCTTTATCAAGTAAGTCCCATACGGGGTCAATAACATCAGCGCCGTGGGTATCAACAATTAAATCATCGGCTTCATTGTAGTGCCCAGCTACGTGCCCATATGCAATGCGTTTTGAAGGCAACCCTAATAAAAACGCTTCGGCGTTGTAACCATGATTAATTGAATTAACATAAATATTATTTACATCAAGCAGTAGTTTACAATCGGCTTGCTCTAAAATCGTGTTTGTAAATTCAAGCTCAGATAACTGCTGGCCAGGCGCCGCATAATAAGAGACATTTTCGATGGCTATTTGGCGCTCTAAAATATCTTGCACTTGTTTGATGCGAGGTACAACGTGTGCAATGGCATCTTCAGTAAAAGGGATTGGCATTAAATCGTACATATGCCCTTTTCCAGAACAGTAACTTAGGTGCTCACTGAATAGTTTAATGTTGTGCTGATCAAAAAACGTTTTTAGCGATTTAACAAATTCAATATCAAGAGGTTCAGGCGAGCCGATAGAAAGCGATAAACCATGGCAAACAAAATTATTGGCGTCAGTTAAGGTTTTAAATTGTTTTTTAAAGCGCCCTCCCAGCTTAAGCCAGTTTTCAGGCGCTACTTCCATAAAATCAATTTGCTTTGGTGTATGCGCTAGTAGTTCATCAAGCATCTCTCGACGAAGACCTAAGCCCACCATCCCAAATGCTGAGTTTTGTGTTGCTCTCATCATTATCTCCTAAAACAAAAAGGGCCTTTTGGCCCTTTTAGCATAACGTATATCTGAGTAAATCAGGTACTTAAATCAGCCTGTTATTGGCCGCCACATTTGCCTTCGCCGCATTTACCTTCTTTTTTACCTTTTGCGTCGCCGCCACATTTACCTTCACCGCACTTACCTTCTTTTTTGCCTTTTGCGTCGCCACCACATTTGCCTTCGCCGCATTTACCTTCTTTTTTGCCTTTAGCGTCGCCGCCACATTTGCCTTCGCCGCACTTACCTTCTTTTTTTCCTTTTGCGTCGCCGCCACATTTGCCTTCGCCGCACTTACCTTCTTTTTTACCTTTTGCGTCACCGCCACATTTGCCTTCGCCGCACTTGCCTTCTTTTTTACCTTTTGCGTCACCGCCACATTTGCCTTCACCGCACTTACCTTCTGCCGCATCAAGCTGGTATCCGGTTACTAACTGTTGAAATTCAAATGGGTTTGCTTGTGCATCTGCAGAGGCAAAACTTGCAGAGCCAACAACTACTGCACCTAAGGTTAACGCGATTGAGTTTTTCTTTACTGTATTCATTGTATGACTCTCTTATATAAGTGTGTATTAAGATAACGCAAACTAATTATTGTCAATTATGCGTTGCTTGTATAATTAAATAGACCCGCTATCAAATAAAAACTTTCATTTATTTTCATTTTTTTTACTTTTAAATTTATACATACAAATATGGGCAGTAATTTAAGTTTTATCAAACCATACTTTGCAGGTACACTACGCACCCGTTTTTTCAATAAAAATACTCTATGAAACTTGTTTTAGCGCCTATGGAAGGTGTTGTTGATTTTAAAATGCGCCAACTTCTTACCAATATTGGTGGCTTTGACCTATGCGTAACAGAATTTGTTAGAGTAATTGATAAATGTTTACCGGCTAAAGTTTTTCATCGCTATTGCCCTGAGCTCAATAATAACGGTTTAACCAAAGCCGGTACTCCTGTGCGCGTACAGTTATTAGGGCAAGTGGCCGACGTATTAGCAGAAAATGCGGTTAGAGCTATCGAATTAGGCTCCCACGGTATAGATCTTAATTTTGGCTGCCCTGCAAAAACGGTAAATAAAAGCCGCGGGGGCGCTGTACTGCTAAAAGACCCTGATCATATGTATAACATAATCAAAGCGGTAAGGGATGCGGTAGATAGTAAACATCAAGTAAGCGCTAAAATACGCTTGGGCTTTGATGATGATAGCAATAGCCAAGAAATTGTAGATGCCGTTGTCAGCGCCGGTGCAGATAGTATTGCAATACACGCCCGTACTAAGCGTGATGGTTATAACCCACCTGCATACTGGGAAAAAATCCCCCCGCTAATAAAAGGTAAAAACATAGCCGTGGTTGCCAATGGTGAAATTTGGCAAGTGGAAGATGCTCTACTTTGCCAAACCCGAAGCCAGTGTAGCGATTTAATGCTAGGGCGCGGTGCGCTTTCTCACCCTGATTTAGCAAAAAAAATTAAAGCTCATGTTAATAATGAACAATATAATGGCCTAGAGTGGGAACATATAATTTATCATTTGATTCACTCTGCTATTCATCAAGACCCCACACAAGATGAAAAATATTTTGCCTCTCGTACTAAACAATGGCTGGGTTATCTAAAACGCCAATACCCACAAGCCAATGCACTATTTGATGAAATAAGACGTCTTAAAGTAAAAGGTGATGTAGCACAGGTTTTAAAAAAATACGCTAAGTCTCCGCAACTTGATTCAAATCATAGCGTATAACCAGCGCAGCTCAGATAATACCGGTATAACGAAACGCTAAATGAAGGTTATACCAATATGCTTTATCAGCAACAACTGCACAGTGAAATAGCACACGTTAAATCAGTAATATTAGCGATGCTGAGCCAATCTGCACACCCTGCCCATCTTAAGCTACGTGACGTTATATTAACTAGCCAGCATAACGAATGGCTTGACACTGCCACCTACCACTTAGGCCCTGAATATCAAACTTTAGTTAATAGGCTGACAGAATTAGAAGCGGCAATAAGCCAAATTGATATTGGTCAATACGGCTATTGCTGCGATTGTGAAGAAGCAATTTCTGAGCAGTTACTTAAACAAGACCCTGCAACACAACGTTGTGAAATGTGCGCTAAGCGCACATAAGCGCTTAAAGTGTTAATAATTGCTCAGCAAAACTAAAAGCGTGGCCTGGGTAAAGCACACTATCTTCAACTAAATACTGCGCATCGCGCTGTGAAATAGCTAAACGTTTTACTAAGTTCACTTTTGCCTGAGATAAGGTCCATGCATGGTAGTGTATACCTACATCAGTTTCCATTAGCGCAAGCATTAGCCTTTTATCTTCTGGGCTCAGCTGGCTGTTTTTAGCCATAGCTGGCAACAGCATGTAATCAGTTTGCCAATCAATCCCTTTTACTTTTGGCGCCTTGCTTAAATATTGGCTAATAAACGAAGTACTATGATGCTCGTTATAGCTCAAATTAGGTGCAGTGTGCGAGTTCATTTGAAGATGCTGATTGATAGTATCAACCCATTGCAAAGGCGACTTAACCGCCCCACTGAAGTAATTTAGTTTACTTTGATACCATTCACTGCCATTAGCAAGTCCACGTAAGCCAATGCTTCCCCTTGGTTTGTACTGGGCCAAGTAATCATTAAACTCTGCAATCTGGGCTTTTAAATCGTTTGCGCTAGATTGTTTTAATAGTGGCGTTTGTAAGTAACCCTGCAGGAGGTTTAATTCAACCTTGTTTAATCTCAAATTGCTTTGCATCGCACTGTCTAATTGATCTTGAGTGAACTTAAGCCACTCAATTACCTCGTTAGCCTTAGTACTTTGAATTTGCGCTGATAATAAGTTGTCTAACACATTGACCTGTGCAGGCCAGCTGAAAAAGCGCTCAGGAAAGCGCTCAGCAATAATTAAGTAATTTAGCTGCTGCGTTTGCGCGTTTGAAAGAGTCATTGTTTGTAGGCGCTGATACATCTGATGACGAAGCGATAAATACGCTGAGGAAAAAGGCAATACTTGTTCAGTGGATATACTTGCAGTGCCCGCAGGCTTTAGCGCCGTGTTTAAATTTTTAATACTCTGCTGCGCAGCATCATAAGATTCAAAAGGCGGTGGTTGTTTTGAACAAGCAACCAAAAACAGACTAAATAGGACAGACAAAAGATGCGTTTTATTCATTATAAATTCCAATAAAAAAAGCCCCATAGGGGCTTTTTATATAATTGCTAAAACAAATTAAAGTTAAATTTTAACACCGTTGCGAGCGGCTTTATCTTTAATAAATGTAGACCAACCTTTAGCAAACTTACGTGTGCGTGGGTCGTCCATTGCTTTAGTAATAGCAGCATAAGCTTGCTTGTATTTAGCTTGGTAGTAGTACGCTTCAGCTAAATCTGAATAAATGGTGCCTTTTTTGTCAGAGCCAAGCTCTAACGCTTTGTTCAAACGAACAACAGCAGCACTAAAGTTCTCAGATTGTAAAAGTAACGATCCTGCTTTGCGGTAAAGCTCTGCATCGTCGTCAAATTTAGCAGCTTCTTCGTAGTACTTAGCAGCTTTTTCGATGTCTTTAGAACGGTGGTAGTTACTAGCAATTGCGTTAACATTTTGCTTAGTACGCTTAACTTTGTCTTCTTTAATAGCATTTTCAAGGGTTTTAGCCGCTTTAAATGGAATTTCGTTTAAAGAATAAAAGTTAGAAAGTACTTTGTAATCTACTTCCGCTTCAAAATAGCCATTTTTGAATGCTACTTCCATGGTCGCTAGACCTTTAGAGTAGTCTTCGGTTTGTAGGTAGTATTTACCTAAACTAACCCAGGCTTTTTTGTCATCTGGCCAAACTCGTACAATCTCTTCACCAATTTTCACCATGTTGGCGTAGTCTTTAAGTTCAAAGTAAGAACCTAATTTTAATTGGTAAGGGGCCTTGTTAGGCTCCTTTTGTAAAGAGATTGCCTTGTCGGCAGGTTTAAAAACATCACGAAACTGACCTAACTGATAGTTAGCTTGCGCAATACGAGTATACACTTTAGGGTCTTCTTCGCCGGTGAAGTCCATCCAAGCTGTATAAGCTTTTTTGGCTTCTTGAAACTTTTCAGTACCTGCGTATAAATCACCTAATAGCTTTAAAGTTTGCTCGTGATCTGCGAAGTTTAATATATCAGGGGCAACAGCTTGTCTAGAGTATTTAATCGCTTCATCGTACTTCTCTTTTTGCGCGTACATGCTACCTAAGTAACGATTTACAGTCGCTTTATCGAAGTCGTTAGATGCGTCAATCTCTTTTAACAAGGCAATTGCTTCATCAATTTTGTCTTCATTGTACAAGTCAAACGCTTTAATTACCTTTTTACCAGTACGCTCGCCCATGATTTTAGTCTTGGCTTTTTTACGCTCTTCAATTTTAGCGTAATCCGGCGCTGCTAATACAGGTGCAGTTATAGCTGCACCTGACACAGACATAAGAATTGCAAGAGCAGTTACTTTAGATAAATTTCTCATTACTCGCCTCCTTAGCCTTGGTTAAGTTTAAAGTCTAGTTGAACTTGTAAACCAACTTGTTTCTGTGGTTTACCGTCAATAATTTTAGGACGGTATTTCCACTTGCGTAATGCACGTTTAGCTTCACGGTCAAAGATACGTTTTGGTTCTGCGTCAATAACTTGAACGTCAGTCACGCCACCTAACTCATCAATTGTGAACGAAAGTTGTACCCAACCTTCTTTACCATCACGCGCTGCTTGCGTTGGATATTTTGGTTCAATACGAACGATAGGTGTCGCATCACCATCTCGTCCAAATGCACCTGGACCACTTAGTCCACCAGCCGAACTTCCTACATCAATGCTACCCATGTTAAATGACATAGCACCAGGGTTAGGATTGTTATTCTCCGGCTGTGGCGGCTGCGGTTTAGGCGGCTGCTTTGGCGGTGGCGGAGGCGGAGGCGGAACACGCTTCCTCTCCTGCACCTTAGATTCAGGCGGATTCGTCATTATTTCGACTATGATCTGCTCTTTTTGTTCAGTATTACGGTCAGCCCCACCAGAGATGAGGTAAGCCATGAAGTAGAACAAGCCGAAAGTAACTGCCCCACCTGCAATCAGTGAAAACAGAAAACGAATCATTACTGATCTCCAGCTATTGAAATTCTCAGGTTGTCACCTGTCGCTTTGATCTGGTCCATAACTTTAACCACTACGCCGTGCTTTGCTTCTTTATCAGCTTGCAAAATCACAACATCAGTAGGTTGTTCTGCTAATAAACTTTCGATTTTTGCTGAAACACGTTCAACATCAACTTGCTGTTTATCAATCCAGATAGCACCATCACTGCGAATAGCAACAAAAATGTTAGCATTTTTTTGCTTCGTAGCTTGGGCCGCTTTAGGTTTATTGACCTCGATACCAGCCTCTTTAACGAACGATGTAGTTACGATAAAGAAAATAAGCATGATAAATACGATGTCAAGCATTGGCGTCATATCTACCGCTGCTTCTTCTTCTTCACGAAAACGTTGTTTACGTGCCATATTTAATTCTCTCTCTAGTGATGAGGCATGCTATCTACAAGTTTGGCTTTCACCATTCTCGCTCTTGCCTCAAGGCGTGAGCTAAAGAAAACTCCAGATAGTGCCGCAACCATTCCAGCCATTGTTGGGATTGTTGCCATTGAAATACCTGATGCCATTAAACGTGCATTACCAGTACCTTGGGTTGCCATGGTTTCGAAAACCGCGATCATACCCGTTACAGTTCCAAGTAAGCCTATTAAAGGACAAACAGCTACTAATGTTTTAATCAACAACATACGCTGATCTAATTTTTCAGACGCTTCAGAAATCCATGCTTCACGGATTCTGTGTGCGTACCAAGACGTAGTGTCTTGGCGGGCATCCCACTTTGCTACAATATCCTTCGTTAAACGAGGAAATTCAGCAAGTAGGAACCAATAGCGCTCAATCATTAAAACCCACATAAGAAAGAGTGCTATCGCGACCACGTATAATACCTGGCCGCCTGTGCCAACAAAATCCCTGATAGATTCCCATATCTCCATCAGGACTAGCATTAGGCTTTCTCCTTCTCCGCGTGAGTAGCAACGATACCCGCGCTTTGCTCATCAAGGATATGTAATACTGACTTACTACGACCTGCAACAATTGAATGAAGTAGGATAAGTGGTAGTGCAGCAATTAGACCTAGCGCTGTAGTTACAAGAGCTAGAGAGATGTTACCAGCCATGATCTTAGGATCGCCCGTACCGAACAATGTGATTGTTTGGAACGTTAAGATCATACCGATTACTGTACCTAGTAGACCAAGTAACGGTGCGATTGCAGCAAGAATCTTGATGATGTTGATGCCAGCTTCAACACGTGGCGTTTCACGTAAGATAGCTTCATCAAGTTTAAGCTCAAGGTTTTCAACGTCTTGGCTCTTGTTGTCATGGTACACTTTAAGAATACGACCCAGTGGGTTGTTTGTATTCGGTGTAGACAAGTTTTTAAGCTGAGACTTGATCTTAGAAGTAGTAAGCGCTAAGTCAACGAAACGTACTAAGAAGATTAGTAGACCAACAGCTAATAAAACTGTGATGATGTAACCAACTTCAGCACCTTGCTCGTAGTATTCCATAAGCGTTTTCTTCTGCGTGTTGATACGTAAGATTGCACCACGAGTCGGGTCAATGTATACGCCAGCGTAATTGTCAGAAGAAGTACCTTCAAGAGCAGAGATACCATCTAAAATGTAGCTATCAGGTTGTTTACCTAAAGGCTGAATAGATTTTGTCTCTGGCGAGTAGATTAAGTAACCTTCGTCAGTAACTAAGTTAAAGTTACCAATACGTGTTACTTGCTTAACTGTAGAGTTACCGTCAAGACCTGACACTTCAGTTTCAAAAGTAGAAACTTTTGCTGACTCAGTCATTTCTGTTTGAAGTGCAATCCAAAGTTCTTCAAGTTCACGAACTGTTGGAAGTTCTTTAGCTGCTGCTAATGAACGAAGTACTTCTGCACGGCCTGGCTTTTCAGCACTTACTAGTGAAGCTTCGATAGAACCGATAGCGTCTTGCGCTGCACGACGTACAACACCAAACATTTCACCAAGAGTACCTTGTGCGTTTTGAAGCGCTTGCTCTTTTTCAGCTAATGTATTTTCGTTTTGTGCATATTGCTTAGCTAAGCTGTCACCGCGTGCTTTTTCAGACGCTAATTGGCTTTTTGCTTTGTTAAGTAATGCTTGCTTGTCAGCACGTTCTGATAAGAACTCTTGCTCACGTTGCTTATTGATTTTACCTTCAGAGATACGTTCTTGCTTTACTTGCTCAAGAATTTTATCTAAAGCATCAGTATTTGCATGTGCATTAAGCGCGGTACCTGCAGAAACAGATAGTACTGTTGCAACAGCAAAACCTTTAAATAGTTTCTTCATTATTCGATTACTCCGCGCCAAAGATTGGTAGTTTAACAAGTTCTAGTGTCGCTTGCTTACGCGCCATACGAATCACTTCTTTAACTGGTTTTAGGTATTCTTCACCTAATTCTTTCCACTCCTTAGTGTTGTTGTCCCACACCCAAGCGTGTTTTAAGTCAAAAGATTGTGCTACGTAAGTGATACGACCTAAACGACCGATATCAACGTTAATGTTTTTACCATCAACTTCTAAAGTACCTTGAGAAGCAGTTACAGCCGAGCTGTAAGCAGTTTCAACTGTGTATGCTTCAAGAACTTGGCGGAATTTCTCAGACGTCGTTACAGACGCAGAAGCCATGATTTCACGAAGTCTTTCTACACGAGCAAGACGAGAATCAAGATTGAACGGAACGTCCGCTTTGATGAATTGCTCAAGCGTATCGATCATGCGATACATCAAAGGCACAACGTTTTGTTTAGTGTTGTCGATAGTAGCGATTTGACGGTCAAACGATTCGATTGACGCATTTTGGTCAGCGACCAAACGTGCTACGTGATCGTTGTACACTTTCATAAGTTCAGTCTCATCAACAATACTACGGTACTCAGCGATTAGCTCTTGAGTTTGACCGTATACGTTGTCAATTTTAGTTTGAGACTTAACAGCAGCCTTTTGAATTTGCTGACCTGCTTTTTGCACGTCATTCAAAGGATCTGCAATCACATTGCTGCTTGCAAATGCAAAAGCGCCAACCAACGCAGATGCTACAAGACTCTTTCTGATTTTAACAGACATAGTTCCCAACCAATTAAGTAATGTTACTTTTATAATTTAATTATCAACCTTATTAAGGGTGACAACCCTGATATCTTTTAATAGATATCAACCCTCCAATAATGCTAAATGCAATACGCCCTGTCAACTTGATGTTAGCTATTCTAAGTAAATAAATACCTTGAAAAAGCTAAAACTAAAGTATTACAAAAAATACTGTTAACATAAATGCAACCAATATTAAGGCGTTTTAGCATTATATAGCCCCTTTAAAATTAAACACTAGTTAAAAATTAGACACTTACATGAAACAAAAATGCAACATCTAAACAAAACTGAATTGCACCTTAAAAAAAAACAAAAATAATAAAAATGTGACAATTTGATGAACTAGATTTGGTTAAATTAGGCTAAAAACACATCTTAACTTACAAATCCTGCGCTTCATCGTATAAAAATACAACAATTCGAAAGTGGTTTTGAAATGATGTATAAATATTACTGCATTTAAGTTAATGGCTTTCACTTTGCTAAGCCCAAGTTAAGCCTTATTAAAGTTAGTAAAACACTCAGTTAATTACACGGTTTTTAATACACACTATGCGTGTGGTAAATGTATTGTTTAACCTTGGTAAGTATGCAGATTATGAGCTGTTAGTGTATTGAAGCGGCGTTGCTATTAAACAGGGTTTTTAACTATTTAAATGGCAAATATGTTAAACGTGTTTGAAGCTAGAACGAGAAGTAAATTTTAACGTTTGACTGTATTAGGGAGTGAACAAACAATATTAGAGAGTATAAAAACAATGAGGAAGATTTTGAGGAATTATGGTGAAACAGAAAACTGCTTCACCAAGATGAACTAAGGTTCACATAATTAAAATTATGCTACTTCTACGTTCTCAGCTTCAGGGCCTTTTTGACCTTGTTTGATGCTGAAAGTCACTGCTTGACCTTCGCTAAGAGTGCGAAAACCAGAACCAGTGATTGCGCTGAAATGTACAAACACGTCAGGACCATTTTCTTGTTCAATGAAACCAAAGCCTTTAGCTTCGTTGAAAAATTTTACTTTACCAGTAACCGACATACTAAATTTTCCTGTAAGTCAATAATTAAAATTCAGCCATATTATTATGGCTATATCCTCCCTGAGTCAGTGCCCAAAATTCTGGAGGTATAGTACAGGAACAAGTTTTAACCTAACCGGTAACCTTAAACGCAGCACAATATCCGTAAATTCAATACGCAAAAACTCAAAGCAAGTTAAGGTTAACACATTAATTTTTTTTTGGCTCTATTAATTAAGATTTATTTACTCAGAACAAAAATAAATAAAGCATCATATGTAAGTGGTTATTTTTAAAGCTAAAACTGAACAAAAAACGACAGCTTTGTTGCTCGTAATTGTAACAATTCATGTATAACAGCTTAGCTTAACAAATAAAGTACCTCGTAAAGAGCGTTAAAACTCGCGTAAAGATTGAATTTCAAGCAAATAAAAAGCCGTACAGCAAGCTATACGGCTTTAATACAATGCTAATTTAAAGCAGTTTACTTAACCTGCCAGTCAATCGTAGCTTCTGCTTTAATAGGCACAACTTGTGAGTCACCAAGCGTGTAACTTGCGGGGACTTGCCAAGGTCTTTTCTCTAGGGTAATTGTATCGGTGTTACGGGCAAGTCCGTAAAAGTCAGGCCCAAAATGGCTTGCAAAGCCCTCAAGTTTATCCAGTGCGCCTGCTTCTTCAAAGGCTTCGGCGTAAAGTTCAATCGCAGCATGTGCTGTATAGGCGCCAGCACAACCGCATGCCGCTTCCTTTTTATCTTTATAATGTGGTGCTGAGTCAGTCCCTAAAAAGAACTTTTTATTTCCACTTATAGCTGCCGCCATTAATGCTTGTTGGTGAATATTGCGCTTTAAAATAGGTAAACAGTAATAATGCGGACGTATGCCACCAGCTAACATGTGGTTACGGTTGTACAATAAGTGATGCGCGGTAATGGTTGCCGCCACATTTTGCGGTGCGGCTGTCACAAAATCAACAGCGTCTTTTGTCGTAATGTGTTCAAGCACTATTTTCAGATTTGGAAAATCAGCGACAACATCGCCTAAAATCGTCTCTAAAAATACTTTTTCACGGTCAAAAATATCTATTGATGAATCAGTCACTTCACCATGCACTAATAACAGCATGCCCACGTCTTGCATCGCTTCTAATACAGGGTAAATATTCTTTACTGATGTGACCCCAGAGTCTGAGTTAGTGGTTGCCCCAGCGGGGTACAACTTGGCAGCAACAATTTTGCCCGTTGCTTTGGCTTTTTTAATTTCTTCAGGTGTGGTTTTATCTGTTAGGTAAAGCACCATTAAGGGTTCAAAGTTGCCCTGCGGCCCCGCTGCCATAATTCGCTCTCGATAAGCTAGCGCTAAATCAGTGCTCGTTGCTGGCGGTACAAGGTTTGGCATTATGATGGCGCGGCCCATGTAGCGGCTAATATCGCGTACTGTATCTTTAAGTTGCTCACCATCACGTAAATGGACATGCCAATCATCAGGACGAGTTATGGTTAATGTGTTTTTTGAATCGGTATTAATGCTCATTACTTTTTTCCACGGCTGAATTTATCCGATCATAGGCATATGGAAAGATCTAGTAAAGTGTTATCTAAACTATTCCCCTTTATGAGTGCTGCAAAATACTATTGGGTTTAAGTTTAACGACGATTACACTCGTTTAAGCGTTTTATTTTGAACATGCTTCAAATTTGGGTTAACTTATCAGTGCTAATACAAATAAAAAGAATAAAATTACCCTATGTCGAATCATATCGATACCTATAAAGCGCTCGAAGTTAAAACTGAACAACTGAGCATAATAAATCAGTTTTCCTCAAGCTTATTACAGCTCGATACCCTAGAAGAGTTATTTGAGTACGTAACCACTCAAGTAGTAAACCGCCTTGGGTTTGTTGATTGTGTTATTTACCTGGCTGATGAAACACGTTTACAGCTAAATCAAGTCGCTTCTATGGGCATAACCCACGCCAGAGACGAATACCAAGCAGAGCGTAAAATTATTGGCTTTAACGAAGGTATAACCGGTTATGTCGCCCGTACAGGCACAGCTATTATTATTGGCGATGTAACACAAGACCCTCGCTACATTGCTGATGAACGCCCTGCCCAATCAGAGTTGTGCGTGCCACTTATATACAAGGATCATGTTTTAGGGGTTATTGATTGTGAACATCCAATAAAAAACTACTTCACAAACGCTCACCTAGAAATATTAACCACGGTTGCGCATTTATTAAGTGCTAAGCTAAACCAAGTAAACACGGTCAATAGCTTAACGCACACAGTAAAACAGTTAAATGATGCGCAAAAGCTTGAAAACAGCTTACTGCAAATCGCTAATTTAACCTATAAAGCCAGTAACCTAGATACCTTTTTTGAAGCTCTTCACAGCATAATAAATAGCTTACTTCCTGCAGATAACTTTTTTATTGCCCTTTACGATAAGCAAGTAGACATACTCGATTTGGTTTACATCGTTGAAGAAGGCATTCAAACGCACGCACACAAAAAAATATCAAAAGAGCAATTAAAAGACACAGCTTCGTATTACCTACTAAAATCAGACCGTGTACTGCTATTAAATCAAAACGATTATCAGCAACATATAAATAACGGCGACTTTAAACTTGTTGGCCGTCTTTCTGAATCCTGGCTAGGTGTACCTTTTAAAGCAAATGATAGAATAAGCGGTGTAATTGTTGTTCAAAGTTACGATAAAAAGCTGCATTACAACGAACACGACAGCGCCCTTTTAACCTACGTAAGTAGGCAAATTAGTATGGCCATAGATAGGCAGCTTGCAAGGCAAGAGCTTGAACACAAAGCATTGCATGATGAGCTAACAGGCCTCGCTAATCGCTCGTTACTTATTGAGCGTATTAAACATGCAATTTTGCGTTTGTCGCGTGTTAAAAAAGGCACGAGCCATGCCTTGCTTTATTTAGATTTTGATCGATTTAAAAGTATCAATGATTCGCTTGGCCATGAGGTTGGCGATCACTTTTTAATTAAAATTTGTGAGCTCATAAAAGGCACCGTCAGAAACACTGATACGTTTGCACGACTTGGTGGGGACGAATTTGCTATTTTTATGGAAAACATCACACACCGAAACCAGGTTAGCGAAGCGCTAAAACGAATAAACACAGCCCTTGCTAAGCCACTTAATGTCGATAGTCATTTATTGCAAGCATCAACCAGCATTGGCATCGCCTTTAGTGAAAGCAGCGACGATAAAGCCTATTTGTTATTACAGCAAGCCGATGCCGCCATGTACGAAGCTAAATCAAGCGGGCGTGGCCAAGTTAAGTTTTTTAATAACACCATGCGTAAAAAGCTCAAAACACATGCCGATATAGAAAACGACTTACAACACGGCATTGAACACAACGAATTTGAGCTTTATTTTCAACCTATTTTTACTATAGCGACAAGTGAAGTTGTCGGCTTTGAGGCATTAGTGAGATGGCACCATCCTAAAAAAGGGTTTGTGCCACCAAATGAGTTTATTCCGATAGCCGAAACCACCGGGCAAATTATTAACCTCGATTTGCACTTGCTTGACCTCGCTGCACAACATATTGCGCACTGGCACACATTAGGGCATCGCTTTTTAAAAGTAACGGTCAATGTGTCATCGCGTCATTTTGCCAGTCTCGACTTTGTTGCCCAAGTTCACGCATTATATAATAAATACCAACTGCCTTTAGGGTCGTTATGTTTAGAAATCACTGAATCAGGGCTTATTGCTAACCTTGATTTAGCAACCCAAATAATAGAAGGGCTAGCCCCACTTAAAGTGAAGTTATGCTTAGATGACTTTGGTACTGGATACTCAGCACTTGGTTACTTACACCAATTACCTATTCATATTTTAAAAATAGATAAAAGCTTTATCGATCACCTCAACAAAACCAATAACCCGTTAGTAGAGGCCATTCTCTCATTAGCGCAGTCACTAAACTTTGAAGTTGTGGCTGAGGGAATCGAAACCCAAGAGCAACTAAATATTTTACAAGCCACTCAATGTAATTACGGTCAAGGCTTTTTAAAGTCAAAACCGGTTACAGCACAACACGCCATTAAGCTTATCCACAAACCCCTGTAGTAGCTGTTATCCAAAGGCTTACTTTTTCACAACCAAAAAGGTGTAAAAAGTAAGCCCCGTAATACCCATTCGTTTATTTAAGCGCTCAGTTTTAAAGCAATAAAAACATATTATTACTGTTTAAGCTTTAGCCCATTAAAAACAGACCTGTTATTACGCGTTGTGATAAATACTTATCCCGCTTAAAAACCTGTGCCATTTATTAAGTACTCCTGTCCATAACGCTGCTTTACACCGCAACTACATAACCCACAAAACAACTTGAGCTAAACTCATGGCAAACTCATCAAACCAGTAGCAAGTAAAGTACTCACATTAATTAATTTAACTTTAAGGGTGTACTTTAGTAATTAATGGATTATTTTAGCCATCTAGACGTTGAAACGTTTTTTGTAAAGGCGTAGTATGTAGTCAATCTGAGCCAAACTCACTTTTACCTTGAGAATTATTAAAGATGATTGATATAAAACACCTTAAAACTATTGCGACATTAAAAGACACCGGATCGTTAGTTAATACAGCCCGCGAATTATTTTTAACGCAATCAGCTTTATCTCATCAAATTAAAGACTTAGAAAACAAATTAGACTGCCAATTATTCGAAAGAAAAACGCAGCCTGTGCGCTTTACGCCTCAAGGAATGCTTTTACTTGAACTTGCCAACGACGTTTTGCCTAAAGTAGAAGCCACGAAGTGCCGCTTGAAAGAAAGCCTGAATCAACCAATTTCTCAACTACGCTTAAGTGTTGAATGCCATGCGTGTTTTCATTGGCTGCTACCAACTATTAAAGAATTTAATAATTTTTGGCCAGACATTAAAATTGACTACGAACGCGGCTTTAGTTACGACGCTATACCAGATTTACTCAATGATGAGCTCGACTTAGTATTGACCTCAGATATACGTGAACCTGATAAACTTGAATATGCTCACTTGTTCGATTTTAAATTAAAGCTAATTGTCGCCCCTGATCACGACTTAGCTAAAAAAGCATATGTAACGGCGCTTGATTTAAAAAACGAAACCATCATTTCGTACCCTATTCCGCGCGAGCGACAAGATATATTTAAACACTTTATTCAAAACGCCCGCTTTGACGGTACCTTAAAAAATGTAGACCAAGGCTTGTTAATTTTTCAGCTTGTGAGTGCAGGAATGGGTGTAGCAGCGTTGCCTGATTGGTTGGTAACACCTTACGAAAGCCAAGGCTTAATTAAATCAATCCCGCTTGGAGCACTAGGCCTAACCCGCCCTATGTACCTAGCAATGAAAAAAGACATGAAAGACAACCCCGTTTATCGCCATTTTTTAAATACCTGTAAGCAAAATAACGGTCGATAAATCACAAACGAATAAGTAACATAAGGCCTATTGGGTTTTATGTTGCTTGTTATGTTTGAATTAAAAAAGTTATTAGGTGGCTTAATTATGCCGCTCCCGCTATTTGGTTTACTTACGTTTGTAATGCTAGTTTTAGCGTTTCGTGGACGTAAGCCTGCTTTAGTGCTCGCAAGTTTGAGTATATTAACGCTTATAGTGTTAAGTACACCGTTTGCTGCGCATCAACTTATTAAACACAATGAGCCCGTATCACTGGCATTTAATGCACTAAAACACCCTAGCCTTGATAAGATTGTTGTGCTGGGGTGCGATATAAACCCAAACCCTGCTTTAAGCGCTAATAATCAGTTAGGAAATTGTGCGCTTACTCGCTTGGTAGAAGGCGTCAAGCTTGCAAAAAAATACCCTAATGCAACGCTTATCGTGTCTGGCGGTGGCTACAACAAAGTAACAAATAGCGCGTTAATGAGCCAAGTAGCAATAGATTTAGGAGTAAGCAAAAGCCGCATAAAACAAAACCCGCAAGCAATGGATACCGCTGCCGAAGCCAAGCTACTCGCCCCTAAACTCGTTGATTTTAAAGTTGCACTGGTTACGTCTGTGCTACACATGCCGCGCGCAAAAAACTTGTTTAATGCCCAAGGTGTTAAGGTAATTCCTGCCGCTACGGATTATCACAATTTTGCGGCTTTACCTTTGTATAAACAATTTATACCAAATGCTGAGGCATTACGTGTAGTAACGCAATATGCCCATGAAGTGATTGGGAATGCTTGGATAAGTGTGCGCCGCTGGATAAACCCAGAGGCGCTGTAGAGCATATACATTTATACTGGGTTATCTATATCTATAAAACTCACATCAAAACCATGCTCTTTAGCAAGTAGCTCACCAAGCGCTTTAATTCCGTACCGTTCGGTTGCATGATGCCCTGCTGCAAAAAAGTCTATACTTTGCTCTCGCGAGCTATGAATCGTTTGTTCTGATGCTTCACCCGTTAGGTATGCATCAACTCCCTGCTCTGCTGCTAAATCGATATAACCTTGCCCGCCTCCTGTGCACAGCGCAATGGTGTCAATTTTTTCATCGCGTACAACACTACTTAATGGTTCACGGTTTAAAACTTTAGCTATTTTATTTGCAAACTCGCTACCTGTAAGTGGAGTTTTTAACCGTCCTTTCATAGCAACGCTATTTGTAACGGGTTCAAGCCCTGTCTCTATTTCGATATCGAGCAAATTAGCCAGCTGGGCGTTGTTACCTATAACAGGGTGAATATCAAGCGGTAAGTGATAAGCAAATAAATTAATATCGTGCGCTAATAAGGCCCCTATACGGCGTTTTTTCATGCCGGTAATAGGCTGCGATTCACCTTTCCAAAAATAACCATGGTGAACTAAAATCGCATCGGCTTTTTTTTCTATTGCTGCATCAATGAGTGCTTGGCTTGCAGTTACCCCCGTAACAATCGTTCTGATTTCGTTTTTACCTTCGACTTGCAGCCCATTAGGGCAAAAATCTTTAATTGTCTGAGGTTTTAAAATGTCGTTTAATAGTTGGTTAAATTCTCTACGTTGCATACTTATTACCTTACTCAGCACTGAATTTTGTGCAAATTTTGGCGTTTATGGGGCTAAAATGGAAGGAAAATCGCAAAAAATTGAAAAACAGTTGGAAAATAGGTATAAATACGGCTTCTTTATCTGTGTTCACAACGTATAGGGTCTCTGATGAGCAAACTAGACAAAACAGAAGTTTTATCTGCCTTTGAAGCTGCATATGAAGCTGCCAATGGTAAAAAACCTGAAATTACTACAAAACCAGGCTGGTACAGCATCGATGGTGGCAAAAACTTACGCCTAGCTGATGTAGCAGAGCTAACGAAAGAACTAAGCGCTGGCACATCGCCTGCACAAGCTGAGCAAGAAGCGCCTGCGAAAAAAACTAAAACTAAAGCGGCTGCGCCTGTTAAAGCACAAAAAACGGCACCGTTTACTGTTGTAACACAAAGCGAAGACGGCTATACAGCTGAAGAGCTTTGGATTGTTGAGCTTGCAAGTAAAGATCACGATTGTCGCTTACCGCGCGGTGTTGTTTAAACACCATGTGATTGATAAAAAAGCCGCGTTAAGCGGTTTTTTTATGCCTATTTATCACCTTCTATCAATTCGCTTTATTAAATAATTTATTTTGAGCTAAAAAAAGCGGCTAATAGCCGCTTTTAAAATGTGTATTACAATTATAGCTTTTCAAAATAAAGTGGCTTTCGCGGCTTTTTACCCACTTCGTTCATTGTGCTTGCATCAAATAAGCGCCCATTGATCATGGTATAATCGACTTTATCTGAATCGCGAATATTTTTCAGTGGATCGCCATCAATAACTATTAAATCGGCAAGCTTACCGACTTCTAACGAGCCTATATTTTTATCAAGCCCTAAGTATTTAGCAGGGTCAAGCGTAGAGGCTCTAATTGCTTCAAGTGAACTCATACCGCCTTGAGCAAACATCCACATTTCCCAGTGGGCACCTAAGCCCTCACGTTGCCCATGCGCACCTAAATTTACCAGTACACCTAAATCTTGCAGCTCTTTAGCAACACGGGCGTTATTAAAGTGGTTATAGTGATGATCGGGCGCTTTTACTCGGCGCATTGAACGTGGTAATAATTGATTTTTAGGCACAAATTTACTTAAACGCGGATGATTCCACACATCGGTTTTGTCATACCAGTAGTTTTCCCCCCAAATTCCGCCATAGGCAACAACAAGCGTTGGTGTGTAACCTACATCACTTTGCGACCATAATTGTTTTATATCATCGTAAATATTCTCAACCGGAATTGAGTGCTCAATGCCCGTATGGCCATCAACAACCATGCTTAAATTATGTTGTAACAGTGAGCCGCCCTCTGGCACTATCATCATTTCAAGCTCTCGCCCTGCTTCAATAACTTGCTGGCGTTGCTCGCGGCGCGGCTGGTTATACGATTTAACACTAAAGGCTCCAACCTTTTTAAGGCGCTCTAAATGAAATTTAGCATCGTCTAAAGAGTCAATATGCGAGGTGTAACCAGGCATATTTGCTCCATATAAAATAGTGCCGGTAGAGAAAATTCGTGGCCCAACAATCATGCCGGCCTTTTGCAATTCACTGGCAGTAAAAATCTCTGATGTATCGTTTGATGGGTCATGAATTGTGGTAACACCGAGCGCTAAACCTGCGAAGTTTTTCCAGTTTTGCTGCGGGATTATTTCATCACTTGCCTGAGAGCCATGTGCGTGCGCATCAACAATCCCAGGCATAATTGTTTTACCTGTAACATCAATAACATCGGCATCTTTAGGAATAGTAACCTCACCCACTTTGCCAATCGATTTAATGTGTTTACCATCGGTAATTATAACGCCGTTTTCAATGACCTGTTCGCCATTCATGGTAATAATGTTTGCCCCTTTTAAAGCAATCATACCTTTTGGCTCGGCCATTTTTTTACTAAAGCTAATGTTTTCGCCACTTTTAACTTTAAAGTCGGCCTCGTCTGCATTGTTTATAGCAAACATGCCATCAAGGCTTGCATGGTATAGCTCGGGGCCTAAGCTCCAGTACAGCTTATTACTATTAGCACTCCAGCTTATGTTTTCACCCGCGCGTACAGACAGCTGCTCAATAGGAAACTTGTTATCTTTAGGGCTTATTGTAATAGGTGAACCGCTTTGCACCAGCGGGGTAACAAATACTTTAAAACGCTCTGCAAACGCTAAGTATTTACCATCTGGTGAAACTCGAAATTCAGTGGCATGCTCCGACTCATAAAGCTTGCGTATCTTTTTACTCTCAAGCTCCACAACACTCAAGGTAGGCTTAGGCCACGGGCTCATGATAAATACACGGTCATTGGTGCTACCAAACTGAGGTTGATAACCACTTTTAGAAATAAGCTCGCTCTCTCCCCCTTTTACACTTACTTTATAAACGCCTGGGTTAAGCGACCACTTAGGATTTAAAATACTTCCGCCGGTGGCTTTACGGTAAACTAGCGTTTTGCCGTCGGGGCTAAACGTAGGCTCTACATATTTACCAGGTTGCGTTGTAATAGTATCACCACGACCACTGCGCGCAGAGACCACACGCACAGTGCCTTGCTTGCTGTCATTCCACGTGGTGTAAACAATCTTTTTGCCATCGCGGGAGTACTGCGGGAACAGCTCATAATGATCGGTTTGTTTAGTTAAGCGCTTAATTTTACCAGAGTCTAAATCGCGTTTATAAATATACCCTAATGCTTCAAAAATAGCGGTTTCGCCATCTGGGCTAACCTGCACGTTACGCAGCATTTTTACGTCAAACTCATCAGTATCTAAATCTTGTGTAAAGCGTACTGCCTTTTGAATCTTTTTAGTGGTTTGTACTTTAAAGTCAATTGGGGCGACTGTTTTATCATCAACGGCTAATTTATGAATTGTACCGCCAGCCCAAAACACCAGCTCTTCGTTATCTGGAGTCCAAGCAATTGTCGGGTACACACCATGAATAGCCCAGGTTTCTTGCATATCGCGTTCAAGCTTGTCGTAAAGCTTAGTGTGCTCGCCACTGGTTAGGTCGTATAAGTACAAGCTGGTTTGAAAATCATCACGTCTTACATAGGCAAGCTTTTTACCATCAGGTGAAGGAGTCGGTCTTATTGCACCACCCATTCCTTCAATAATTGTTTCAATTTCGCCGGTTTGTCGGTCAAAGCGCTTAATTTTATAAATACCGGCAACAGAATCTTTAGAGTAGTGAAAGGTTTTACCAGGCGTTGCATCATGAGAAAAGTAAACATAGCGCCCATCTGGCGAGAACATTGGCTCACCTAAGTCTTTTTGGTCGTTCTCGCGTTTAGTAAGCTGAACACCTTTACCACCGGCTTTGTGATAAAGCCACACTTCTCCAGCCCCTAGTGAGCGACTAGCGGTAAAGTGTTTACGTGCGACAAGGTAATCGCCATCAGGACTCCATGCGGGGCTGTTTAAAAGTCTAAAGGTTTCGTCAGTCACAGCGTGTTGATTGCTTCCATCAACATCCATGACCCAAATATTATCACCACCGCCTTGATCTGAGGTAAACGCAATGTGTTTACCATCTGGGCTAAAGCGAGGTTGCATCTGCCAAGCAATATCTGAGGTGAGTTTAGTTGCTTCACCTCCGCTTATAGGCATAGTGTAAATGTCGCCAAGTAAGTCAAACACTAGCGTGTTGCCATCAGGACTAACATCAATGTTCATCCATGTGCCTTGCTCGGTACTAATGGTTGCATCTAAAAACTCACCTTTTGGTGAGTCTACCTGCCACCTTTCTTGATCTTCGTTTGCGTACGGCTGACCTATTGCTAGGGCGACTGATAAAGCCAGTGCAGTGTGAAGCATTTTTTTCATGCATTTCTCGCTTGTTATTATTGCAGTTAAACTCTCTAACACGATTGCAACAAAAACAGCGCTAACTTGCCAGCGTTATCAGACCAAGCACCAAAAATTAATGCCAAACTATGGGGTCAAATTGGTAGTAATCCACCAGCATTCTATAAATTTCAGGGTCGTGTTGTCTAAGCTGCGCTGGCTTTTCTAAAAAGGTCTCTGTGAGTACAGCAAAAAACTCAGCCTCGTTGGTTGCCCCATAACTATGAATAACATGGGGCATGTTATAAGCAACATGACTTTTTAACTGTACAAAAGCACGGCTAAAAACACGGGCCCACTCTTTGTAAGCATTGGGGGTTTTTAGTAATGGAGTGCCAGTGGTTTTTCCAGTTTCTTGATCTAACTGGTGGGCAAATTCATGAAACACTAAATTATGGCCATCGCTTGGTAAGCGGTTACCTTCTAGTACATCGTGCCAACTCAGCACTAATGTGCCACCAGGCCACGACTCACCTAAGCGCACAGCGTTGTGGTAACTAACCAGCCCAGCACTATCTCGTGTAGATTGTGGCGCGTAATACGCACTAGGGTAGAGTAAAATTTCTTTTACGTTTTTATAAAGTGGCCAAGGTTTATTAAGCACTAACACACAGGCATCGGCAGCAACTATCAGCTTCATGGCGGGGGTTAGCTTTAGTCCGTCTCGGCCTAAAAAGCGCTTTTCGCTTAAAAACCATATTATGTGGCGCTCAAGCTTGGCTCTGTCGTTGTCCGTCATCTTTTTATAGATAGGCATGCAACGAAGGAGTATTTCTTTTTGTTGAGAGTTTAAAGCCGCGTTTTTATATTTTTTATTCCAAAGCCAGTTTTGTAGTGCCTGCCAGCGCCAATAAATTACAACAAAAATAGCCAAAGCAAAAATGAGTAGCCCGTTTATCATGGGGACATCCAAAATAAGTTAGTCTCTTATTAATATGTGCGCCTGCACTCATTTTCAATCAGATAATTTCTGTGCAATTTCGTCCGCTATTTTTAGCTTTGTATAAGGCTTGATCTGCTCGCGATAAAAGACGGTCGTAATCACCCACGTTGGTTGAGTCAGACAAACCAAAACTGGCTGTTACACTTAACCCCTCACCAATAGCCGAAAAGTCATGTTGTGCAATGCTCTCGCGCAGTGCTTCACATATCATTTTTGCTTCGCCAGCGGTTTTATCTGCAAAAACAATGGTAAACTCTTCACCGCCCCATCGTGCTATATGCTGGTTTTCTTGGCAGCCATTTTTAAGCAGATCTGCAATAGTACAAATCACTTTGTCGCCAATTATATGCGACCAGTTATCGTTAATTCGCTTAAAGTGATCAATATCCAGTATGGCTATGGCTAAAGGTCGGTTTTGCTGTTTGTAAGTGGCAAAGTTATGGGCAAGCCAGCTATCAAAAGCACGCCTGTTAGGCATATCGGTAAGTTGGTCGTGCGTTGCTTGGTAAGCAAACGCATTGGCTTGCGTTTGTAGGTCTTGCGTTTGTTTTTCTACGCGATTAGTCAGCTCTATTTCTATTTTTTTATAGTGATATAAACGGTATTTGTATATGGCAAAAATAACCATTAAAAAAAATACAAATATTGCAAACTTAAATTGCGGTTTTTGCCAAAAAAATGACTGAATTACAATATTTACAGCTTGCTGATTATCTTGCCAATGTGCGTTAGGGTAACTTGCGCGTACCATAAAGGTATACTCCCCTGGGGGTAAATTGGTGTACTCAGCACCGGTCATATGCTGGCGACTAACCCATTTATCGTTAAATCCTTTTAGTTGGGTTTGAAAGTTTAATCGCTGCGGCATAATAAAGCTCAGCCCTGCATAATGAAACGATAAGCGAGAAACCCCCGGCGGTAAAAAGACCGACTCACCTTCAAGTGGAAGTGCAATAGGCTTACCATCTACAAAAATATTTTCAATAATGGTCGGCAGTGCAATTTGCGTTGATGCTTTTAAGCGAGCAGGTTTTACAGTACTTACCCCCTTAGCAGTTGCAAACCAAATACTCCCATCGTGATGCGTTACAGCCGAAGGCGTTGAGCCGCCATTAGCCTGCGCACTTAACATGCCATCGCCTTCATCATACAGTTGATAGTTAAGCACAGGTGTTTTAGCGTTCGCAGGCGCATCGAGAATTTGTTGTATATGATTTTTATCGATTTGAATGATCCCGCGGTTGCTCGAGAGCCAAAATGAACCATTATGCGGCACCACTTGAAATAGTTTATCGATAGGTAAACCTTGCTCTAAGCCAAGCATGGCCATTTTCCCGCTTTTTAGCTCATAGCGCACTAAGCCTCTATCTGTAGCCATCCAAGTATAAGTATCATCAATATAGAACCCAAACGCATATTTAGCAGAAAACTCACGCGGAAATTCAACCGTTGTAAAGTGTTCACTAACAATATCAAATACCACCACCCCATTGCCGGTGCCTACCCAGATATTACCTGCGTTATCTTCACTAAGCGTGAGTATAAACCCGCTTGGTAACTCTTTTTTATTTGTAAACTGCTCTAAGCTGCCATCTTCATTTATGCGCGTAAGCCCCATAGCCGAGCCTATCCACAAACGGTTTTTAGAATCAAATAATAACGCTCTTACTTCGTTACTTCCAAGGCCCGTGCTACGACTAATGAATGGGGTAAAGGTATTATTGACTACTTTTAAAACACCCGAGGTATAGGTGCCAGCCCATACACTCCCATCGGGTGCTTCGTGTAAACTAAGTATAGAGTAAGGATTGCTTTGTTTAGAGCCTGAGACCAAGATAGCCCGATTGTTTTTGATTATGTTTAAGCCTGAGCTACCCCCGACCCATAAACTACCATCAGAGTGAGAAAGCACTGTACGGGTATAATCCCCGGCTAAGCCTCTCTTATGGGTCCACGATGAAAACGGCGACTCACGCAGACGAAACAATCCCGCGTTTGTGCCAATCCAAATGCTATTTTCTCTATCTTGTAACAAAGACAAAATTCGGTTGGCTGGCAGTCCATTTTTGGCATCTAATTGCTCGACACCGTCCGGTGATAACCTAAATACGCCTTTATTAATTGTGCCGAACCATAAATCACCATGATTGTCCTCTAGTAAACTAGAAATTGATTCATTTGCAAGCTGTTCATGTATAGGCCGAAACTGCGAATTTATTTTGATCCATGCGCCTTTTTCGCTTCCCACTATCAGCGAGCCGCCTCGGGTAATTAATAAATTGTATACGGGCGCATTAGGTAAACCAAAGTGAGGCGTCATTAGGGTGGGTATTTTATTATCTATTTTATAAAGGCCCGCACTAGTTGCAGCCCAAATAACCCCGTCGCTGTCTTCTATAACGCGATAAGCACTCACATTTTTAATTATCGCAAGGTCGGTATCGCTGATGTGCTCTCGATAAAAAACCCCATCGTTTTCAAGGGCTAACCATAGGCTTTTATCAGCACTTTCGATTAAATGATTAACCATGGTAGACGCTGAGCGCTGCGTGTCCCACTGCCTATGTTGATATAAACTAATCCCACCTCGCGAGCCCGCTATATATAGCCCACCGCTTTGTGTTGGTGTTAAGGCCCTTAAACCTGAATCGGGTAAATTATTTATATGGGCACGGGTTAGTATTGTAAACTCTTGGCCATTAAACCGTGCTAAACCTTCCCAGGTAGCAACCCATAAGTAACCATCTTGAGTTTGAGTAACACTATTAATACTGTTATGCGGTAGTCCTGAGCGAGTATTCCATGTTTCAGAAAAATAATCGCTTAACGGTAAGCGCGTTTGCTCTTGAGCTTCACATAAAAACATGACGAAAAAAGAACATATAATGCTTAATTGTCTCATCATCAACTGCCTTAGTTATTCTTTTACTTGTGTAAGCGTTTTAACGTTATTTAAGCGTAGCGGGAAAGAATTTACTCGGCACTACTCACATCTAAACTGTACATCCAACAAAGTGCTAAAATCCCTATACGCACGGGGTGAATACACTATGCTTTGTTTAAGCGCTAACAAGCGCTTTAATTTAAACTAAACAATAGCGTCAACAACAAATAATACGTGCTAAACACACCTTTTAATAAGTTATTAAAGCGTTATGCTTTAAACAGATCAGCCAATCGTTACAAATTAACTTATACCCACCTATTTAATTAAAAATACTACCATAGCGAATAAACACATTGCATTAACTAAATTTAATTAATCTTTACAAAAGTTGTTAATATTATCTTGTAATACGCTTATAAACGCTGCGACGTGTAAACCGTCCATTAAAGAATGATGCACATCAATCGAAAACGGCATTAGTCCCGTGGTTTTATTATATTGACCAAACACAAACTTAGGAATGCCTAAACATTTCCCTTCACTAAAGGCATGCGAAAAACTGCTAAAGTTCAGCCATGGCAGCACTGAAATATGTATCAAATCAGCCTGTCCTTCGGTTTGATTGAATGCCTGAGAAAATAACGGTTGAGATTTAGCATTGGCACTTATAGTGGTCGCGTGTTGAGAAAAAGCTTCAAAGCAAGATGAATAATTAAAATAACTAAATATAAACGAATCATCGCTGGCAAGCTCTACCACACTGGCTCTAACTTGCTTTAAGCGCCATGGACGCTCATTGATAACCCTTAGCATGATCGGGTTATAGGCGTGGCATGCTGTTAGTGTGGCATGCACATATGCTTGAAAAAAAGACAGTTTATTTTGTTTACAATATTCAAATAAAGGCTTGGCGTTAAGTGTTACACACACATTAAAATATGGCTGGGTGAAGTTTTTAAACAATTCAAAGTGTTGCTTGCGAGGCCAAGTATCAAAATTAATTGGCTCCATTAAGGCGTTTGTATTAGTCATATTATCCATACAGTTAAAGGTAACGCTATAAAGTATAAACAAAAAAGGCGTACCAAAGTACGCCTTTTTAAAAATAATAGGGCTAAATTAAAGACCGTTTTTAATAATCTCTTGCGCTAACTCATCGGCTATCAAATGCGTTGATTTTTGCTCTTTTTCACTACGCGCAAAAATTTCAGTAAGCGTATCGTATATGCCTTCAACATGTTTATTAGACGCCGCTTCACTGTAGCCTTGAGGTGCAGTTTCGTAATACACATTAATAATGCCACCAGCGTTAATAACGTAATCGGGTGCATACAAAATACCTTTTTCACGAAGTACTTCACCGTGGCGAGATTGTGCTAATTGGTTATTTGCACAACCTGCAATAATCGTTGCTTTAAGGCGTGGTATAGTTTCATCGTTAACCGTTGCGCCAAGCGCACAAGGTGCGTACACATCAACATCAAGATCGTAAATTTTATCAATACCTACCGATGTTGCACCAAAGTCATTAACTACACGTTCTACTGAATCTTGATTTATATCAGTTACAAATAGTTGCGCACCGGCCTCAGCTAGGTGTTTACATAAACCATAGGCTACAGCACCTAAGCCTTGCAAAGCCACTTTAATACCCGAAAAATCTTGATGACCTCGCTGATGCTGTAACGCCGCTTTAATTCCTAAAAAAGTACCATATGCTGTGAAAGGTGACGGGTTTCCGCTTTTCCCTTCAAGGCCCAGTACATAGTTTGTTTCTTTATTCATTAATGCAACATCATCGCAAGTAATGTTCACATCTTCTGCTGAATAGTAACTGCCATTTAATCGCTCTAATTGGCGGCCAAAAGCACGGAATAACTGCTCAGACTTAATTTTTTTTGCATCACCAATAATAACTGATTTACCACCACCAAATGGCAAACGTGCGACTGCATTTTTATAGGTCATGCCCTTAGATAAGCGCAGCACATCGTATACTGCATCTTCATCTTTTGCATAATCCCACATTCTACAACCGCCAACTGCAGGGCCAAGGTTGGTATTGTGCACAGCAATAATTGCTTTTAAACCTGACGCTTCGTCAGAACAAAAAACCACTTGTTCGTGGTTATCAAATTCAGCTTGATTAAACACAGCCACTGTTATTACTCCAAAATAGTTTACCCGTGAGAGGGATGAGCGCTGGAAATTGACGAAACTTTACCACTTCATTTTTGAGGGGGCTACACAATGACAAGTTAACCCCTTAAAAAGTGAGCTATATAAATTAATAAACCTATATATCATAAAAACATGGATATAAAATCCAACAAAAGGCATATAAGTTAATTTTAAAACTAACACCGCTGATCAAAAGTGTGCTCACACTTACGTGAACGTAAAGGTAATGCTAAGTGTAAACCTTGTATTACACAGCTCCCCTCCCAGCAAAGGCGCACAGTGTATAGGTTTATGAAGAAAAAATCAGATTTACCGCAACTGGTCTGAGGTGTTTATTTAAAGAGGAAATTTGCGCTTTTTTAGTGTGTTTATTAAAAAATACAAAAAAAGCGAGCCTAAGCTCGCTTTGTTATTAGATTACGCAAACCTTTATTTAAGCTTACCGTCTAGCTCTTCAATTTTAGCTTTCCAAATGGCAGGGCCTTGTGTGTGTGCATTTGCACCTTCGCTATCTACAGCAACTGTAACTGGCATATCTTCTACTTCAAATTCGTAGATTGCTTCCATACCTAAATCTTCAAAGGCAACCACGCGTGCTTTTTTAATTGCTTTAGATACTAAATATGCCGCACCACCTACAGCCATTAAATAAACCGATTTATGCTCTTTAATCGACTCAACTGTAGCAGGACCACGCTCAGCTTTACCTATCATGCCTACAACGCCGGTTTTTTCTAACATCATATCGGTAAATTTATCCATGCGTGTTGCGGTTGTAGGGCCTGCA
>NZ_DCYU01000051.1:20794-43839 GCF_002331165.1 Pseudoalteromonas sp. UBA2102 | reverse complement strand
TACTGCTGCAAATTCAACCATCAAGGATCAACACGCCCTAATGAATACTGCTTTAAAAAACTTGCTGTTACTTTGCGCTTTTATGTATTTTAAATTAAGCGCAAATACTCCGTACCAAATCCCTAGAAGTAGTGTTATTGAACTCACTGAGCCTATGACCAATCGGGTATATCCTGTTTTTATTCAGCTCCCTAAGTCATATAAAAAGCACCCTGAAAAAATATATCCAGTTATTTATTTAACCGATGCACCGTATACGTTCTCTATTGTGGCAGGTGCTACACGGTTTCCTATGAATAGCGGTAAAATGCAACAGGCTATTATAGTGGCCATTAGCTACGAAAAAGGCTCTAAAGGGTCTAATAGTCGAATTAGAGACTACACCCCAAATAAGGCGCAAAGCTGGAAAAAACAAACCGGTAACGCGCAAAACCACGCGCTGTTTTTAAAAAATACTGTATTGCCGTTTATACAAAGTAACTACCGAGCAAGTAGCACTCAAAAAACTTATATAGGTAATTCTTTAGGCGGTTTATTTGGCGTGACTATTTTATTTACGATGCCCGATTTATTTAACAATTATATAATTGGCAGCCCATCAGTTTGGTTTAATAACAATGCGATTTTAGCGCTACAAGCACATAAGCCTAAAGTGCCTACAAAGGTTTATATATCGGTGGGGGCAAAGGAAACCCCAAGCTTTGGTGAAGGGCAAAATATGGTGGCAGGGGCAAAGCTATTAACGCAAAAAATTAATGCACTTAGCAGTGAAAATATTGACCTAAAAAGCGTTGTTGTTGAAGGGGCGAGCCATGCAACGGCATTTCCTACTACAGCTATACAAGGGCTTGATTGGCTGCTGGGAGGCAACAGCAATTAAGCCCTAATATTTATAAAAGCACTAAAAGCTTAAGCGCTTTCAAGTTCCTGTTTCCAGTTTACTAATACTTCAATGAACTCTGGACCTATACCACAGCAGCCGCCAATAACACTTGCGCCTTGGCTGTACCACGTTTTTGCAAAATCTAGGTATTCTGCAGGTGAAATATCACGATACGCTTGTGAGCCTTCGTTGGCTTTGTAATCGCTTGCGATAGGTGTAAAGCCATTAGCAAATGCGCCTAAAACAACGCTTTTATTTTGTTTAGCTAATACAGCGTTGGTATCGCTAAAGGCTTGCTCTATAACCTCAGGTATTGAGCAGTTAAAGAAAATACCAGTAACATTTTGTTCAAGCAAAGCCGCTACTGCGTCACTTACCAGCTCACCAGAGCGAAGTGTCGCTTGCTCGCTTACCACATCATTTAAGGTAAATGCGTAATAACATGGCTTGTTTGAGCTTTTAAGTACATTTGCCATAACGCGCGCTTCTTCAATGCTCGATATGGTTTCGCCAATCCATACATCTACGTGCTCGTCTTGCGCCTTGTATAGCGTATCTAAAATAGTAAAAGCGCGTTCGCTTTCAAATAGTTCAGGGCGATAAGAGCCAAAGGCGGGTGGTAATGAGCCTGCTACTAATACATTTTGTTTAGCGTTTTGAGCTACGTCTTTTGCAATAACGGCCGCTTGCTGTGCAAGGGCTGCGCCTTGAGCTTGGTATAGCGCTTCACCTAAATGAAAGGGCACACAGGCATAACTATTAACGGTAATTATTTCAGCGCCTGCATTAATAAAACCTTGGTGAGCCTGCGTTACAAAATGTGGGGCTTCTATTAGGGCTTGTGCACTCCACAGTGGCTGGGTAAATGGTGCGCCAATGCGTTTAAGCTCGCGTCCCATGCCGCCATCTAAAATAGTTACTTTATTCATAAAGGATTTCTATACAACTAAACAATATGGCGCTATTCAACCATAATTTTTTTAGATTCATAATGAAACTTCGTCACCTTTAACATGAAAAAAGCTCAATGCTTTTTTACAGGCATAAAAAAAGCGACATCTCGTAAGAGAGTCGCTTATCTAAGTAGTCTAAACCTTACTTATAAAATACGTCTACCGTACCTTTTACTTTCATAAGTAAAGGCTGGCCGCGGCGGTCTAGCGCTTTAGGCGCGGCAATTTTAATCCAACCTTCGCTAATGCAGTACTCTTCTACGTCAAAGCGTTCTTTGCCATTTAAGCTTACGCCAATTTCGTGTTCAAACACTTCTTCTACGTAATGCTTGCTACGTGGGTTAATAGAAAGCTGATCAGGTAATGCTGGTTTTGTTGAATCGGTCATGGTTTTAATCTTTATTAAAAAGTGATGCGCTATTGTAGGCAATCCACTCAATACGCTCAAGGTTTAATGCTTAGCTACTCAACTTAGCTACACAATACAAAGCCAAGTATTAACAGTGCTATCCAAATGGTTTCGGCAACAATCATAATTATTGGTTTTAAGCCCACCTCGGTGAGTTTGCCTAGATTTGTTTTCATACCAATGGCGGCTATGGCGGCAATTAAAAAGAACCGAGAAAGCTCATTTGTGGTTTCAAGCACAATAGCGGGTAGGTTAAAGGTGCTGTTTATAATCATTAAAATTACAAAGCCAATTAAAAACCCCGGTACTTTTGGCAACTCGCCATGGTTACCTTTATTTGAGCGATTAATAACCACCATCATAATAAGTACTACAGGCAACAGCATAGCCACGCGTACTAGTTTGGTAAGTGTTGCTATATCGCCAGTTTCGGGCGATACCGAATAACCGGCACCTACTACTTGGGCTACATCGTGTATGGTGCCACCTAAAAATACCCCGGCGTTATGTGCATCAAATTCAAGGTAGTTAACCACAATAGGGTATAAAATCATTGCAATGGTCGACATGGCCGTTACGCCAATTACGGTAAGTAAGGTATCGCGCTCTTTATGCTCGCTGTTGGGCATAATAGATGAAATAGCCAGTGCTGCCGATGCACCACAAATAGCAACTGAGCCACCGGTGAGTGCGCCAAAGCGTTTTTGTAACCCAAATACTCGGGCAAGTACAACCCCTAAAATAATGGTGGTAAATATAGCGCCAGCTAACATTAGCGCTGTTTGCCAGCCCAGTGTAACCAAATCGCCCAGTGCTATACGGGTGCCAAGTAATACAATGCCTACACGTAAGACCGTGGTGCCAGTAAAGTCTATGCCTTTAGCGCACGGGCTGTCGCTTTGATATAAAAACGACACCGCCATCCCCAATAATAAAGCAAACAACATAGCGGGCGCGCCATAGTGTTCACTTAAAAATAAGGCAGCAAGGCCAGTCATTGCAGCAATGCTGACCCCTTGCCATAATGGGGAAACTTTTACCTTTAGTGCACCGGTTAAGCTTTGCATTAGGCGTTAGCTGCTGTCAGTGCAACAAGCACTTGGCGTTTACGCTCGCCAGTAAATGGGCGGCGGCCATGCATAGCCATTTCGTTATCAACTAAGGCTACATCGCCATCTTGCCACGCTAAATCAAAGGTAAATTCTTTTGATAGCTCAACAATTTTTTCAAGCCCTTGTTTAGGAATGGCACTGCCATCGCCAAAGGTAATAGCAACCGATGGATTTTCGCGAACGCCTTTCCAGCCCATGTAAGCGGCAATAAGTTGGTTATAAAAAACCTGTACGCCGTTTTCAAGGGTAACTACCGCAGGTAAAACGGGAGTAATTGCTTTTAAAGAGCCATCTTCTAGCCATTCCCACTCGTAACCTAGCTCGGTAAGTTTGCTGTGTGCTTCTTCTTTGGTTTCAACACTTAGGGTGCTTTTCCAACTGCGGCCTTGACCCGATGTAGCATCGTCGGCTGCGGGCATGTAAGTGGTGTACTTTAAGCCTTTTTGTTCAAAGTCATCGGCTAATTGGCTATCAAACTGCTTTAATGCGCTAAATAATTTATCTGAGCGACAAAGCGGTGTCGCGCCGCCTTCCTCAGCTGCTGATTTACAAAAAAAGAACAGCTTACTTGGCGAAATAGGTGTTTGTGCCATTTCGTGATGAAGGTAAATTTCAACATCTTTTGGTGCTTCGTTAGCGGTAAATACACGCTCGGTAAAATTAATACGTACCGCGTTAGAGAGTGACTCTTGGTAAGTAAAGTTGTCGTAATCAAACCCTGCTGAAAACGTATCAAAGGTTTCGGCGCTATCAACAGGAAAGCCTCTAAACAATACAGCGCCTGAGCTGCGTAGTTTTTTAGCCAACTCGCTTTTGTTAGCGCGAATAAAAGCTACCGCTTCTTCAACGGTGCTGGCGTTATTGTTATTAACTACAATGCACGGAAAAACCGAGTCATCAAACGTTAATTGAGTAGGCACTTGGGCATAGTTAAGTTCGGTAGCTGACATTTTATTATCCTAATCGTAAATAGGGTGAAAACGGTTAAAGGCAGCTTCACAAAAGTGCCCAGGGTCGTTAAAACGGCGGTTGCTATTAAGCGCAGAAATTTGCGCCATTTCTTGCTCTGTTAATTCAAAGTCGAACAGCGCGAGGTTTTCTTTCATGCGTTCAAATTTAGAGGTTTTAGGAATAATGGCGGTGCCGCGTTGCACACCCCAGCGCAGTACAACTTGTGCTGGTGTTTTGCCATGATTTTGCGCCGCAGCTTTTACTACGCTTTGCTCAAGCACCGACTCAGTTTGATCGGCCATTTCAAGCTCAAGGTACGAAAGCGCACCGAGCGGCGAAAACGCAGTAACCGGAATGTCGTACTGTTTGGCAAGCCTTACTAAGCGCTCTTGCGTTAAATAAGGGTGCGACTCAATTTGCAGCATGGCGGGTTTAATGGTGGCGTAGGTCATTAAATCGTGAATAAGCGCGCTTGAGTAGTTACACACACCAATGCGTTTTGCTTTGTTGTTATGTACTTGCTCTTCCATTGCTTGCCACGTTAAGTGTAGCGGCACTTTTGCCAGCTCCATTTGTGGGTTTTGTGCATCAGGGTCTACAAACCACTCTGGTGGGTAGCGTGTTTCGATTGGTACAAACGTTTGCGCAATCGGAAAGTGAATTAAGTATAAGTCGAGGTAGTCGAGCTTTAAATCGCTCAAGGTTTTATCAATGGCTAGCTCTACATGCTCTGGCGCATGAAAGGTATTCCATAGCTTTGATGTTACCCATAATTCTTCGCGGGTACATAGGCCGTCTTTTATTGCTTGAGCAATGCCATCGCCTACTTGTTCTTCGTTACCGTAGTCTGATGCGCAATCAAGATGGCGGTAACCTGCTTTAATAGCTTGGTACACTGTTTGCGCGCAATCTTCTTGTGCTACTTTCCATAAACCGAACCCGACTGGCGGGATGTTATTTAATGAACTCATTGGGAATTCCTGTTAAAATTGCATAATGACTTTGGTCTTGTATAAGACATAAGTTATTATACGAATCTAACAGTGTCAACACTGTGTTAACCGCAAGGCAATAAATGAAAGGTGTTAAAAAACCTACAGGCAGCAAAAAGGCAGCGTTTGCTGCCTTTAAAAAATATTTAATAAGTGTGCGCTAATATAACTTACTCGCGGCTAAAGCGCGGTTAATTAATCAAGTTCTATTTGGTAGTGGTAATGATCGCTACGGCATTTACTTAAACGATATTCAATGCGTTTACCTTCGATTGACTCGGTAATGCGCGATACCAACAATAAAGGGTCACCGGCTTTAATAGCGAGCATTTTAGCGTCGGTTTCATCTGCTAAAACGGCTTTAATGCTGTCTTGGGTTTTATGCACGGTTTGGTTAAATTTGGTTTGGTAGTAATGATACAATGTATGCGGAATATCACTACTTTGATGTATATCAGGAAAGAAACTTTGTGGTAGATATATAGTTTCGCTCATACAAAATTCGTTATCGAGAATGCGTCTGCGTACAAGCTTAGTGACTTTGTCTTTTTTATTAAGTTGCAGCGCATCAATAACATCTCGTGGTGCCGGGCAAAGCTCAACCGACAATAGCTCGGCTTTAGGTAGGTCGGCGCCTTTACCGTCGGCCTGTAGCGGAAAAAACCTAAACAGGGCATCTTGCGCGGTATGCTCAGATACAAACGTACCAACACCTTGGCGGCGAGTAACTATTTTATCGTCGGTTAATAAATTAAGCGCTTTACGCACAGTGCCTTGGCTTACGTTAAACTCTTCAGCAAGGCGAAACTCGCTCGGTAATACTTCGCCAGGTACCCAGCGTCTTTCAACAATGAGCTGTTTAATATAATCAGCCACTTGTAAGTAAAGTGGTTGAAAAGCCAAGCTTGGGCCACTTAATTTGTGATCAAACATAGAGTTACTCATTGTTATTTACCATTAAATTTAATCCACCTGTATTTATATCATAGGTGAAACTTTTTGCGCAGTTTTGCGCAAGCTCAATTAATTGTGAACTATTGCTGTGTAGTTTGTTTTTACATTATGCCTAAAAACAAATCGTTACACTACAGTAGCGCACACGTAGGATATTTAAAGTGCTCAGTATTTCGTTAGAACTCATCTTGCTTATGGCGTTGTGCCTAAGCCTTGCCACCATAATGCAAACGCTTAGCGGGTTTGGCTTTGGGTTGCTGGTGGTTGCAAGCTTTACGTTGCTAGATGTTTTACCGCTCACTGCCACCACCTTTTTAGTGAGTTTATTGGGTTTAGTTAACTCAACCACTGTGGTGGTTAAAAATCGCAGTACAGTAAAAGTGCCCGAGCTTAAACTTATGTTGTATACCGGTATTCCGCTAATGCTGTTAGGTTTTATACTGCTTGAATATATGTCGGCGCATTTAACGCAGTTCTTAAACTTTATTTTAGGCATTAGTATTTTGCTATGTTGTGGCTTAATGCTAATTGGCCGTGATAGAGCAAATAAGCAAAGCGGGCGTGGCTCGTTTTTAATTGCCGGCGGCGTAAGTGGCTTGCTGGGTGGGCTGTTTTCAACGTCGGGGCCGCCGCTGGTGTTTCAGTGCTATAAACAAGCTTGGTCTATTGAGGCCATTCGTAGCACCTTACTTGCGGTATTTACCATTGGCGGCTTAGTCCGTGTTGGTATTGCCTTATTTGGCACCTTACCCGAGCTCGACATTATGTTTTTAATTGCAGCGGCCATACCGCTGGTATTATTAGTAACGCAATTTGCTCGTAAATTAACGCCTTACGTTGATGCAAAATGGATTCGTATAATAGCAATTGCATTGCTTGGCCTAAGCGGCGTTTCGCTGGTGGCAACATCGGCACCGGGCATATTTTAAAAGTAACGATGTAAATAATTCATCTTAGGGTTATTTACATTGACATGGGGATTACAATTATTTAACTTGTGTCTTATACAAGACTAATAATTGGTTAAGGAACTCCCATGAATGCATTTGAATTACGTGAGCCAGACTGGAACGCAATAGAGCCAGCACGCTTAACTGCAGAGCCTAAATTACAAGGCCATGTGCTAGTTTTACCAACTCAATTTGGCGAGGTCAGCGTTACCATCAGCCAGTTTGGTTTACGTTTAAATGCGGGCTCCACGCATGACGAGACGTTTAAAATATTAACCACCACCCCTTCAAACTTACCGCTATCACTTAATAAATTAGACCAAGGCTTTGCAGCCACCGCCGGTGAGTACCGCTTAGAATTTTACAGCGACCCTTTTTACTTTAAGCTTTATAAAAACGATAAATTAGTACAGCAATCAGCAACTGATGGCCATTTTGTGCGCCAGCACCGTTTACCGCCACTGGCCAAAACCGATAACGGCTGGATTTTAAGTCTAGAGCTTAATTACGACGAAGCCGTTTACGGCCTTGGCGAAAAATGGGGCAAGCTTGATAAACGCGGCCAGCTTATTCGCTCATACAACCACGATGCACTGGGCGTAAACGCCGAAAAGTCTTATAAAAATACGCCATACGCTTGGAGCCCAGAGGGCTGGAATTTATTTGTACACACGCCGGCGCCCGTTACACATGGCGTAGGTTACGCACTTTGGTCGCAACGTGCTTATGTGTGTTTAGTAGAAGACGACGCGCTAGATGTATTTTTATACCAAGAGCAAACGCCTGCACAAAGTATAAATCGCTACTGCGAGCTAACTGGTTTTGCACCGGTGCCACCGCAGTGGAGTTTTGGTGTTATTTTATCAAAAGCGTACTACAAAGATGCCGACGAGCTATTAAGTGTCGCCCGCGAAGTACGCGCTAAAAACATGCCGTGCGATGTAATTACCCTTGATGGCCGCGCATGGCAAGACACCGACACCCGCTTTGCCTTTGAATGGGACCCAACACGTTACGCCGACCCAAAACCTGTGCTTGATGAACTAAAAGCCATGGATTTTAAAATTTGCGTGTGGGAATACCCAATGATCTCGGTAAACAACCCATTATTTGCTAAAGCGGCCGAGAACGGCTGGCTAATAAAAGACAAACGCACAGGTAAAGCGTATCAATACGAGTGGGATTTAAGCCCCTTTGGCGAAGTACTTACGCCATTACCAGAGTCGGGTATTTTAGATTTTACTCATCCCGATGCTTACGAATACTGGCTGGAGTCGCACAAGCCATTGTTTGAGCTTGGCGTTGATATGATAAAAGCAGACTTTGGCGAACAGCTAGAAGACGAAAACATGGTATCGCACAGTGGCGACAGCGGCATTAGACTACATAATGTTTATAGCATGCTGTACAACCGCTGCGTTTATGAAGCCGCCGAAAAGTACTGTAAAACAGGGCCATTTTTGTTTAGCCGATCTGCATGGACAGGCAGCCAACGTTTCCCAGCACAATGGGGCGGCGACCCACAAGCCGATTGGCAAGGTTTAGCGGCGAGCATTCGCGGCAGCTTAGCGTGGGGCATGTCGGGCGGGCCATTTTTTGCAACCGATATTGGCGGATTTTACAAAGACACCCGCGATGCAGAGCTTTATGTACGTTGGGCGCAGGCATCGGTATTTAGTGCGCACATGCGTTTACATGGCATTGGCCCACGCGAACCGTGGTCATACACCGAGCAAGCAAGTGACGCAGTATTTGCAGCGCTTAAATTACGCTATCAGTTAATTCCGTACTTACAAGAATGTGCAGAGCAAGCGCAGCAAACAGGGCTTCCTATTCAGCGTGCTATGGCATTGGCGTTTCCTGATGACGTACTGGCACATAATTTTGATCAGCAATTTATGTGCGGCGAAAAACTCCTTGTGGTGCCATGTGTTGTACCAAACGGTAAAGTTAAATTTTATTTACCACAAGGCGAGTGGGTGCGATTCCCTGATGGGCAGGCGTACCAAGGCGGCAAGTATTACGAAGAAACACTTGAGCTTACACAAATGGCCGTATTTGTTCGTAAAGGCGATACGCTCATGCTAGGCCCAGAGGTTCAACACACAGAACAAGACATGAGCCAGCTAACAGCATGGCCAAAATAAAACTCGGTTAATAGCAAACACACACAACACACGTAACACACACAATAATAAAGATATTAGCTTACTTTTTACCGAGTAAAGTAAGCTAAAAGGGGCGTAAGATGGAAGGTATGAACATTACCATGACACTGCTATCGTGCTTGGCGTTTATGGCGCTGGTAGGATATATCTCGTACCAAAAAACCAAAGGGGAAGTTAACACCCAAGACGGCTACTTTTTAGCGGGGCGTGGTTTAACAGGTACATTTATAGCGGGGTCGATGATCCTCACTAACTTATCGGCCGAGCAACTTATTGGCCTAAATGGCTCAGCGTATGGTTACAACCTAAGTTCAATGGCGTGGGAAGTAACAGCTGGGATATCAACCATTATAATGGCGCTGATCTTTTTACCACGGTATTTAGCCGGCGCGTTTTCTACCTTGCCTGAATTTTTACGGGATCGTTTTGACGATACCGTACGCCGTATGACGGTGATCTTATTTATGGTAGGGTATTGTTTTATAACGATCCCTTCTGTTTTGTACTCAGGATCAATCGCCGTTCTTAGGTTGTTTGATGTGCCCACCTTATTAAACTTAAGCTATCAAGCAAGCCTAATTGTCACCATTATTATTGTGGGCTCCGTGGGCGCTATTTACGCGGTATTCGGCGGTTTAAAGGCGGTTGCCGTATCAGATACCATTAACGGTGTTGGGTTATTAATTATTGGTATTTTAGTGCCTACCCTTGGCCTTATTGCCCTTGGCGATGGCAACTTTGCCGATGGCCTAAGCACATTGGTAAACACTGATACCGAAAAGCTTAACGCCATTGGTAGCAGTGACGATCCCGTGCCATTTGGCACCATTTTTACCGGTATGATCCTCGCTAATTTATTTTATTGGGGCACCAATCAGTACGTGATCCAGCGTACACTAGGCGCTAAAAACTTAGTAGAAGGCCAAAAGGGCGTGTTGTTTTCAGGGTACTTTAAAGTGCTAGTACCCTTTATGATGATGATCCCAGGCGTAATTGCGTATCACCTTTATAAGCACGAAAGCTTACAAACCATAGATTTAGCTTACCCACATTTAGTTAAAGATGTACTGCCTCAGTACTTATCTGGGTTCTTTTTAGCGGTGCTACTAGGTGCGGTATTTAGCTCGTTTAATTCGCTGTTAAATAGTGCCGCCACGTTGTTTTGTTTAGATGTATACAAACCCATGAAAAAAGACAAAGTAAGCGACGAAAAGCTGATTAAAGTGGCCAAAATTACCAGTATTGTAATTGCTGTTTTATCGTTTATTACCGCGCCATTACTGATGTTTGCGCCAGAAGGTTTATGGCACATCATTCGTGTATTTACCGGATTTTACAACATTCCGGTCATCACAATTGTGCTCGTGGGGTTATTTACTCGCAAAGTGCCTGCACTGGGCGCTAAAGTGGCTATTGTTTTTCATGTTATTGCCTATACTTTGCTTAAATTTGTGTGGGATGTAGATATTAACTTTATCCATATTTACGCCATATTATTCTTTATTGAGCTGGCCATTATGTTAGGTATTGGCTACTACAAACCTCTTGCCACACCATGGAACTTTACCCGCAAAGCCGAGGTAAACCTAAGCCCGTGGAAATACGCACTGCCTTGCGCGATTGTATTAGTAAGCTTAATTATAAGCTTGTACATACTGTTTTCTCCGCTTGGATTGGTGGGTGGCACCAGCATGTACTTTGTACCAAGCTTAATTGCTGTTTGGACTAGCGCCTTTTTGCTTAGCTGGTGGAGCGTACGCCGATGGCATAAGCGTTACCAAAGCAGCTTGGCGCATATTGGCGTTGCTAAGGTGACATAATGCGCCGTTATATTCTTTATACAAATTTTAAATCACATTTTATTCACATAATGTTTGCAATAGAACATAAGTTTGTTTAAGTTTATATCTCTTATATAAGACATAAGAGATATAAGGAAAATAACTACAACACTCTGGCACCGCTTTTTAGCAACCCACACACTTGCTAGCGCGGTAATTTAACAGCACACACGCACAATTTGGAGAATGACATGAGAGCTAAAAAGTCCGTCTTAAGCTTGGCAGTCACGTTAGCAATGACAACGGGTTTAGCACTAAGCACGCAAGCACATGCGCAGCAAGAGCAAACTGAACAACAAGCAGAGCAAAACAATAACGACCAGTTTGAAAAAATTGTTGTTACCTCACAAAAACGAACACAAAGCCTAAACGAAGTACCGCTTGCGGTGTCTGTGCTTAATAGCGACCAGATTGATTCGGCGTTTGCTAATAACATGGAAGGCCTGCAGTCACTTGTGCCTTCGGTCAGTTTTAGAAAAGGCACCACAACCCGTAACTCAGCGCTAACAGTGCGAGGTATTGGTACTATTTCGTTTAGTATTGCTGCTGAGCCAAGTGTGGCAACCGTGGTTGATGGCGTGGTACTTGGTCGCTCTGGTCAAGCCTTTGCCGATTTATACGATGTATCTCGCATTGAAGTACTGCGCGGCCCACAAGGTACACTATTTGGTAAAAATGCTTCGGCGGGTGTGGTAAACATTACAACCAAAGATCCTTCGTACGATACCACCGGCAGCGTAGAAACCTCGTTTTATCAAGACAACGAATACCGCTTTAAAGGCGTGGTAAGCGGCGGCTTAACCGACGACTTGGCAGCAAGCTTAACCGTGTTTAAAGGTAAGTTTGATGGCTACATTGATAACGTTTACAACAACGAAAAAGTAAACGGTTACGACCGTGAAGGCGCACGTGCTGTATTTAAATACGAGCCAAGCGATGATTTAAACGTAAAATTTATTGCCGAATTTTATAACGCCGACGACGACTGTTGTGCCGATTTAGAAGCCCTGCCAAGTGGCCGTAACCCAGATTCAGACGCAGCCCCTAACAGCAACGGTATTGTTGATGGTGTGGCCGATATTGACCTAGACCAGCGCAAAGTTGATCACGACTATGAGTCGCGCACCATTGACAAACATAGCGCGTTTTCGGTACAGGTTGATAAAACTATTGGCGACTACACATACACCTCTATTACTGCGCAGCGCTCGTGGGATAACACTGAATACCGCGAAGGCGACTTTACCTCAATTGCCGGCGACAGTAACGAACCGGTATTTGGTGCGCCATTTCAATTACACGATTTAGGAGCTCAGCAGTGGGATCAGTTTTCGCAAGAATTTAGAGTTACTTCAAACCTAGCGGGTCCGTTTAACTATGTGGCTGGCTTATTTTACTGGAACATGGACTCGCAACGTAACTTTACCCGTGACGCGAGTTGTCAAAATAACGGTGGCCAACTAGACGCTGCAATGGCGTATTACGCACAAAATAACTTAACCGGTGCAGAGCTTGATGCCGCATTGGCCGACTTAGACGGCTACACACAAAGCTTAGGTGTAAGCTGTAATGCTAACGATATTGTATCGGCAACCGCGTACATGAGTACCGAGTTTAACAACTGGGCAGCCTTTGCCGATGGTACTTACGATTTATCTGAAGACTTACGTGTACTGTTTGGTATTCGTTATACCGACGATGAAGTGTCGTACACACACCGCCGCGTAAGCAATGACGAATTTGGTCGCACCGGTGTAGGTGTACGCTCAGCAGCACTAAATACTGACGAATCAGGCAGTGCAGAAGAAACCAACGTGTCGGGTCGTTTAGGTATGCAATACGACCTAGGCGATGGCCAAATGGTTTACGGTACTTACTCGCAAGGCTATAAAGGCCCTGGTTTTAACGTGTACTACAACTTTAATCCAGATAACGATAGCCGCGAAATATCGCCAGAAGAGTCAGACGCATACGAGTTAGGCTACAAATACGCAAGCCGCGATTTTGTATTTAACTTTGCTGTATTTAGAACCGAAATTGAAGGCTTTCAAGCCAATAACTTTGACTGTTCAGACGGCACATGTATTACCCGTTTAACCAATGCCGGCGATGTAAGTACACAAGGTGCTGAGGTTGACTTTATGTGGGCGGCTACCGATTCACTTACTTTAACTGGTGGTATTGCGTACATTCAGGCCGAAATTGACGAGTTTAATTGTCCGGCAGAGGTAGAAGCAGGCTCATGTACTGATCGCTCTGGCTTAGATGTCCCGTTTTCGCCAGATTTAAAGTACTCACTAAGTGCTGATTACTTTATTGAAACAGAGCACGACTTTAATATTCATATTAACGGCTCTTACATTTACACCGACGAGCAATACTCAGACCTACCAAACAATGTAGGCGAGTTTAACCCAGCAGCGTTACTGCCAGATTACGGTATTTTAAACGCAAGTGTGGGTTTATCGTTTAAAGATGATGCATTTAGAGTATCGCTTATTGCTAAAAACTTAACCGATGAAAGCTACGTAACCACCTACAGTGGCGACAACTTCCGTTACCAAATTCCGCGTGATGCAGAGCGCTACTTTGGCGTATCGTTTAAGGCGCGTTTTTAATTTTATAAATATATCCCTGTGAAAATTGTGCTAAGCGCAGCGTTTAACCGCTGCGCTTTTTTGTGTCTTAATTTTGTCATGGTTTAGTCATTGTTTTTTAATTAAAAGTACTCTTAGAGGTCACATCTATTTTCTATAGTGCAGCGGTTACTTATTTGAGGTTTACGCTTCAAGCAAAAAATAACCACTACACAATGGGAATAATAAAGGATGAAAATTAAAAAAGTTGCTGCGGCAGTTGGCTTAACGTTTATGTTAAGTGCTGCAAGTCATGCCGATGTATTACCACAAAGCCAAACAGACAATGACTGGTATACAAATGCCCAAACTACACTCGCCACAAAAACTGCGCTTGCACAAAGCCAGCAAACAACAAAAGCTAAAAACGTTATTTTATTTGTAGGCGATGGCATGGGTGTATCTACCCTTACCGCAGCACGTATCTTAAAAGGACAAAGAGCGGGCGATTTAGGTGAAGAAGGTTATTTAAGCTTTGAAGAGTTCCCGTACTCAGCACAAGTAAAAACATACAACGTAGATGCACAAACACCGGATTCTGCAGGCACAATGACCGCGATGATCTCAGGGGTTAAAACCGATGTAGGCGTTATTGGTGTAGACGAAGACATAGAGCGCGGTGTGTGTTCAACTGTATCGGGTAATGAGCTTTTAACAGCAACAGAACTTGCTGAAATTAAAGGCCTAGCAACCGGTGTTATTTCAACAGCGCGTATTACCCATGCAACGCCAGCGGCAACCTATGCAAAATCGGCAGACCGTAACTGGGAAGATATCTCAGACATGCCAGAAACCGAAACTGCATGTGAAGACATTGCTTCGCAATTAGTTAATTTTGAAAAAAACCTAGAAGCACGTTTTGTAGGTACCGACGTAGACGGTCTTGATTTTGTAATGGGTGGCGGACGTCGTCACTTTTTACCAAAAGATGAAGCAGCTAACTCAGCAGATGCACTTAGCGCTGTAGAGGGCGATCGTACTGATGAGCGTAACTTAGTTACTGAGTGGCAAACACAATACCCACAAGGTACTTATGTTATGGACCAAGCAGGCTTTGATGCCATTGCTGACGATGCCACTAAAGTGTTTGGCTTATTTAACGAATCGCACATGCAATACGAAGCAGACCGCGCAAACGATATTGCCGGTGAGCCATCGCTGAGCGAAATGACTAGCAAAGCAATTGATGTATTAGGTAAAAACGAAAACGGCTTTTTCTTAACCGTTGAGTCGGGCCGTATTGACCACGCACACCATGCGGGTAATGCCTACAACGCACTTAACGACACCATTGAATTTGCTAAAGCCGTGCAAGCTGCGGTAGATAATACCAACCCAGAAGAAACCCTTATTTTAGTAACCGCCGATCACAGCCACGTATTTACTATTGCTGGCTACCCTAAACGCGGTAACCCAATTTTAGGCCAAGTAGTTGCCGTAGGCGAAACCACACCAAGCCTTGCTGCCGACGATATGCCTTACACCACAGTAGGCTATGCAAATGGTTTAGGGTTTAGAAACTTAGTTGATGAAACAGATGCCGATGCAGCGTATACAACTGGCCCAGTTGCTGGACGTGTAGAGCTTAGTGGTGTTGATACTACCAATGTTGGCTTTCACCAAGAAACCACTGTCCCTCTTGGCTCAGAAACCCATGCCGGTGAAGATATTTCGCTGCATGCAAAAGGCCCAGGTGCACAGCTAGCTCAAGGCGTAATTGAGCAAAACGTTGTATTTCATTTAATTAATCAAGCTCTTGAACTAACTCAGCAATAATGGCGGCTAACATGAACAAATTAACAGTACTTTCTTTAGCAGTAATGGTCGCGCTAGCAGGTTGTAGTGACGACGACAAAGACGAAAATAATATTCTCGCGGTAGATAACACCATTGCAGTAGGATCTGAACAATGTGTTAATGGCGGCGTAGAAACCCAAACTGGCGTAGATACAAACGGCAACGGCGTACTAGATAGCGACGAAGTTACCTCTTCTAACTTAGTGTGTAATGCACCTGCTACGTCACTTACCAGCGAGCAACTTGCCACCCTAACGACTAACGCATGGTATGGCGATGCACAAACAAAGCTTGCGGCAACACAGCAAGCTAATAGCGAAGTGGTTACTGAATCTGGCAAAGCGAAAAACGTTATATTATTTGTTGGCGACGGCATGGGTATTTCTACCGTAACAGCTGCACGTATTTTAGCAGGCCAGCTTGAAGGCGGTTTAGGTGAAGACTACCAGTTAAGCTTTGAAAAAATGCCGTACTCAGGTTTTGTTAAAACTTACAACGTAGATGCACAAACGCCGGATTCTGCAGGCACAATGACGGCAATGGTATCAGGTGTTAAAACCGATGTGGGCGTAATTGGTGTAGATGAAGACATTGAACGCGGCGACTGTGCCACGGTAACAGGCAACGAACTAGTTACCTCGTTAGAGCTTGCTGAAATAGCCGGTAAAGCAACAGGTCTTATTTCAACCGCACGTATTACCCATGCAACACCTGCAGCAACGTATGCTAAATCGGCTGACCGTAACTGGGAAGATAACTCTGATATGCCAGAGGGCACAGAAGCCTGTGAAGATATTGCATCGCAACTAGTAAACTTTGAAGCCAACCTAGAGTCGCGTTATGCGGGTATTGATGTAGATGGCATTGATGTTGTAATGGGTGGTGGACGTCGTCACTTTTTACCAAAAGATGAAGCAGCAAACTCAGCCGATGCAGTAAGCGCAGTAGAAGGCGACCGTACTGATGGCCGCAACCTAGTAACCGAGTGGCAAACAACTTACCCAAGCGGCACTTACGTTATGGACCAAACTGGTTTTGATGCAATTAGCGACGATGCCACTAAAGTATTTGGTTTATTTAACGAATCGCACATGCAATACGAAGCCGACCGCGCAAACGATGTAGCGGGCGAGCCTTCGCTTAGCGAAATGACCGAAAAAGCAATTAACGTACTAGATAACAACGACAATGGCTTTTTCTTATCGGTAGAAGCAGGGCGTATTGACCACGCGCACCATGCGGGTAATGCCTACAATGCCCTAAACGACACAGTAGAGTTTGCAAAAGCTGTGCAAGTGGCAATGAAAAACACTAACCCAGAAGAAACGCTAATAGTAGTAACTGCCGATCACAGCCACGTATTTACTATTGCAGGCTACCCTAAACGTGGTAACCCAATATTAGGTAAAGTTGTTGCCGTAGGTGAAACCGAGCCAAGCCTAGCTGCCGACGATATGCCATATACCACAGTTGGCTACACCAACGGTGGCGGCTTTAGAGATTTAGGCGATGAAACCGATGCCGATGCAGGTTATGCATTTGCACCTGTTACAGGACGTGTAGATTTAACCGATGTTGATACAACTTCAGCGGGCTTTCACCAAGAGGCGCTTGTACCACTTGGCTCAGAAACTCACGCAGGTGAAGATGTTGGCGTATACGCAATGGGCCCAGGCGCTCACTTAGTTACAGGCACTAACGAGCAAAGCTTTTTATTCCATGTAATGGACTTTGCGGCAGACTTAGTAACTACCGCTGATGAAAAAGTAACGCCATAAGTAATTTACTACGTACGCTCAGCACATAAAGTACGTATTAAAAATGAGGTATTTAAAAACAACTCGTACGCTGTGCGAGTTGTTTTTTTATGTCATAAAAATGCCACTGTAAATGGGTATGGTAATGCCTATTACAGTGACGTTTAAATAAGAGATAATTTAATGAAACTAGCATTATTTTTAATGGCAACACTTGCCAGTACCAGCACCCTAGCGCAGCAATGTAATATTGATAGCGCGCATTTAAAAGCCGACTATAAAATTACCAATACTCATAAAAACGAGCAAAGCACGCAATCACTTACGCTTTGGCGAAACAACTCACAAGTTGCGCATCAGCGTGAGGTAATTACTGAGCTTTGGCAGCACTTAGCTAACAAGCAAATTCGCCCAATTCGTTATTTTAATGCTCAGCAACGCGGTATTGAGTATCAGCCATCTGAGGTACGCGGTGTACAAAGTTGGAGCGCTAAAAGTCAGCTGGTGGATACGCATTTAATCGAAAAAATGACCCTAGTTAACACCCAAGGCAACGGCTGCGATGAAGTAAAAAACTACACACTTTCTGAGGGCGACAACCAATTTAAACTCGCTTTATTTACCAAATCAAACTTGGTTAAAAGCTTTAGCGTAACCAATAAAAAAAGCGATACCCATACTTTGCTAAGCCTTAACGATGTAAACAGCAATAAAGCAGAAATAACCGCACAGTTTGCCAAGTGGGATCGCTTTCAAACCACCGACTACGCCGACATAGGCGATAACGAAAACGACCCGTTTTTAGCAAAAATGATCAACCTAGGCTTTATAGAACACGGCGCAACGGGGTTTTATAATCAGCAAGGTAAAGCGATTCAAGGTGGGCACCACCATTAGGCTTTAGATTATTATAGCCCATAACTGACTTGCTCTATTGGGGCTTAGTTTAAACTCTAATACAGAGTCAGTTATAGGCAACAAATTTAAATGAAGAACACGTTACTTTAAATTACTACCCCAGATGCGAGCCAATCAAACTGCCCTCCCTTATTTCTGAAAGAACCTACCGAAAGAAAATTATTTAAAATTGGTAAATATTTAATCTATTTGATACAAATAGAGCTTCGCACAAATAGGGACGTCTTTGTGAAAATAAGGAAATGCCCTTTGATAAAACTGTTATTTTTGAATAACACTCGCAAGGAATAAACTTAGATGAGTAATGGAATAATTGTAACCTCACAAAGCCAGGTAACTATTGGAGTAGATCAATTTTCAACTGGATTATCTACATATCTAACTGAGCTTGGGCTCCCGAATCATAACGTACTGGTACCTGTACCAGAAAGATCACGTGTTATAAATAACCTTCCCGAAGTAATTAACTTAGTAGATTCAAGGCAAAGAAGCTCCTCGATTTACTTATCAAAATTTATTGCAGCATGTGGGGCTGGGCTTTTTGATGCTGCTCTAAATTTTATTTGGGATGAAACAGTTCTTAGTCTTCGCAAGAAAGTGATCCAGTTTGACCTAGAGTACTTTTATGACAGTGTTGTGACTGATGAAAATAGAAGAAAAAAAATCAATGGTGAAGATGATTTAACCAAACTTGATGAATGGGAGCTTGTTAGAGGTTGTCATTTAACAGGAATACTATCAGACATTGGTTTCAAACATTTAGACTATATTCGTGATATGAGAAACTGGGCGAGCGCTGCTCACCCAAATCAAAATGATTTAACTGGCTTTCAACTAATATCTTGGTTAGAAACATGTATTAAAGAAGTAATTGGCAAAGAACCTGAGGGACCCGTGATTGAAGTAAAAAGGTTTCTAGGGTGCATTAGAAATAATAATCTTAGCACTATTGATGCTCAACCAATCAATGCAGGAATAGAACGCCTCCCTTCTGATTTGGGTACTTCATTACTTCGCACATTATTTGGTATGTATACTGCGAAAGGTGCAAGTATACAACTAAAAAGCAACATAAAGCTCGTATGTGTTAAAGCATGGAATATAAGCCCTGACGAAGTTAAATATGAATGCGGCTTTAAATATGCGACATTTGCATCCAACGCTGAAATAGAAAGAAGAGACACCGCTCGTGAATTTTTAACTTTAGTAAGTGGGCTACCTTTTTTACCAAGTGATACTTTAGCTGTTGAATTATCAGAAAAAATTAATAATTTATATACTGCTCATATCGGCTTTAATAACTTTATCAATGAATCGGCACATGCTCGAGTACTCGATTCTTATGTTTCATCTACTGGAGCTATTCCAGATTCAGTTCGAAAAAATTATGTAAAAACCGTTGTAATGGCAAAGATAGGGAATGGGTATGGAATATCAAGTATGTCCGTTTCATACTATGACAGCATGCTGCAAAAGTTTGGAGAGCTGGAAATTAAAGAGTTTGTATCTTTACTTGAAGACCGAGAGTTTTCCTCACGTCTTACTTTAACTCCATGTGGCACAAATTATAAAGCGTTAGCAAATTATTTATTTTCAAGAACTACTAATCAGGTTTCACAGCAAGCAATACAAGCAATAGGCCAAGCTTCTGGAGATCAACTATCTAGCTTAGGTAAAGATACAAGGTACAAACAATTAATTCATAGCTATGCATAGCTAGATATAAATAAGCTAAAATATATGCTTGATTAATTTGTATTCCATTATAACGACTTAAATTTAGTTCATTTAAAAAACTTGAATTTTCGTTTACTAAAAGGATATTTAGGATGCTAAATAAAAGATCTATTTTACTAATCTCTAGCCTATTAACTATTGGCGGCTGCGCTTCTCCTGGGCCAATGCAAACTGCAATGGGGCCAATGAATACGTCTGCTTTTGAGCCTGTAATTTTAGATACAGTAAAAGATGGCTCAGAAAAAGTGCACTTTAAAGAGTGGACAACTATGTATGAAAATAAAGAGTTGCAGCAATGGGGTGTTTTTTTCATTACAGACAATGGAGCATACATGGCTGAGTGGGATTTTAGAGGTTATGAGTATAACATCAGATATAAACTTCTAGCTAAAGAGCTTGATGCCGTCTCAGATGATAAGGTGGTTCGCGATATGTGGACGGATTCGAACCTGCTAATTCTTCAAGATAAAAGTGGGCATAAAGTTGGCTTTGCTTTAAATGGAAAAAATGCAGCACGCGCTATACTCAAGGAAATAAGTGCTGAGTAATTATAGCAAGAGCATTATATAATGCCTGACACTACTCAATATGAGTATCATCAGGCTTTTTAGGCCTATCAGCGAGTTCTGTTAGGCCGTCTTCACAGTCGCCGCTGTCGCAGGTATTTAAATCACTTTGTGCCTGCTTGTCTTGTTGCAGTACTTGTTTCAAATCTTCCATACGTTGTCGCACGGCTACGCCGTAGCTGGCGTCGTCGCCCCACAGTTCGGCTAGTTGCAATACGGCAGCGCGGTCGTGGTCTCTAAATAGTTTTCCGGCGCGCTGGGCATCTTCCTTGTTGTTACCTAACAGCTCTAGTGCATCTACCGCTAAGTTAATGGCCGAGTCGACCGTTTCGCGGTTAAAGGCATCTACTTTTAAATTAAGTAATTGATAGGCGTGGCGGCGGTCGATAGCGCGGGCAACAATTTTGAGCTGCGGGTAGTTTTTATGTGCAAGCTTAATAATCTCGAGGGTTTTGTCTGCATCGTCTATTGCTACAATTAGCATTTGTGCGGTGTGCGCGCCTGCGGCTTCTAGCAGCTCTTGGCGGGCAGCATCACCATAAAATACGGTATTGCCAAAGCGGCGTAGAAGTTCTATTTGGCTTGGGCTGTGATCAAGTACAGTAATTTCGTAGCCTTGGGCGTGTAATAAGCGCCCCATAATTTGCCCAAAGCGACCATAGCCTGCAATTATAACGTGTTTAGCACTGCTAATTTGCTCGGGCTTGTCGAACTCGGGCGCACTGTTACTGGTGCGTTTTTGTAGCTGCTCGTAAGCCATTAATAACAGTGGCGCAACCAACATTGAAACAGCCACTACTAACGTCACGAGGCTTGTTTGCTCTGGCGTTAATATGCTTAATGTAGTGGTTACACTTAAAAGTACAAAAGCAAATTCGCCGCCTTGTGCCAGCGCTAGTGCAAACAGCAAACGCTGCTTTTTACTAATATTAAAGGTGATGGCAAGGGCAAATAAAATGCAGGCTTTTACTACAATAAGCAGCGCAACGAGTGCAATAACGGTTGTAAATTCATCCGCTAATAATTCAAAGTTGATTGATGCGCCAACAGTGATAAAAAACAGCCCTAACAGTAGGCCTTTAAAGGGCTCTATATCGGCTTCTAGCTCGTGTCTAAACTCGCTTTCGGCAAGGACTACACCGGCTAAAAATGTACCGAGTGCCGGTGATAAGCCAATACTTTGCATTACAAGGGCAATAGCCACCACTAAAAATAGCGCAAAAATAGTAAATATTTCACGCATGTGGGTTTGCGCTATGTATCTAAATAACGGCGCCGACACATATTTACCGCCGGCAATAATAGCGGCGATAACCGCTACCGATACGCCAACTTGTTGCCATACCGGCCAGCTTGCAATAATGGAGTCGCTAATGTCTTTTGAGCTACTTTGCGGCGCAAAAGCCAGTAGTGGTAGGAGCGCTAAAATAGGAATAATGGCGATGTCTTGAAATAATAAAACCGAGAATGCATTTTGCCCAGCTTCTTGCTTTAGCCAGCCTTTTTCTTCAAGGCTTTGCAGTACAATAGCGGTGGATGACAGCGCCAGCATTAAGCCAATGGCGAGGGCGGTTTGCCAATGCATGGTAAAAACCCAATAACAAAACGCAAAAATAGCCGCGGCGGTAAGTACGACCTGTAAGCCGCCAAGCCCTAAAATTGAATGGCGAAGCTTCCATAAACGGGCTGGTTGTAGCTCAAGGCCAACCAAAAACAGCATCATCACTACACCAAATTCGGCAAAGTGCATTACATCTGTTTGATCCCCCACAATACCCAGGGCGTAAGGGCCAATTAGTATGCCCGCAATTAAATAACCAAGTACCGAGCCAAGTCCCACTCGCTTGGCAATAGGTACAGCCACTATGGCCGCCGCTAAGTAAATTAAAGCTATTTCTAACACGCGTATATCCTAATAGTATCAAGGCTTTTAGCATGGCTTAGTGGCTTTAAAAATACAATGGGTCATGTGGCTGAAAATGGATCATTTAGTCATAATTAATCGGCTACTTTTACAGGGCCGTTAATGTTATCAATGCTTACATCGCCTGAGCCCGACTCGGTAATGGTAAGCCCCATAGCGTGGTTTACACGAATGTCGCCCGAACCATCTTCAATGGTTACGCTTGCTTGCACGTGCTCAATGACTAAATCGCCAGAGTTATCGTCTACATCAACTGCGCCATTAATGTTATTAATGGCCATGCTGCCTGAGCCGTCTTCAACAGTTAAGGTGCCGCGCACATTACTAATACGCATATCGCCCGAACCATCATCAACTTCTGCGTTGCCGCTAACATTATTAATATTTACGCTGCCAGAGCCATCGGTAAGCGCTAAGTTGCCCGTGATGTTTTCAAGGGTTATATCGCCTGAGCCATCTTCAATAGTAAGGTTTTTAGCGCTGTTGATAGATAAGCT
>NZ_DCYU01000051.1:16838-20395 GCF_002331165.1 Pseudoalteromonas sp. UBA2102 | reverse complement strand
AATATCGAGCATTAAATTACTTGGCACGGTAACCACTAAATCAATGTGTGGCGATTGGCCGCTGTAAAAACGCATACCGCTGGCAGTATTGTTGTTTGCAACTAGGGTAGCTTGTTTGCCATTTTGCTCAAGGGTGAGTGTGTATTCGTCTTCAATGTCGGCGGTAAAAATTGTGGCATCTACACTTATGCTGGTGGCATTGGGCGAGCCTTTAATTTCAAGAGAGCCTGCACCGCTTAATACGTTTAAGTATTCTAGGTTATTGCTTGGCAGTGATAACTGCTGAGTTTGTTTTACTGAGGCAACGCTTGGCGATATATGAAACACACAGCCGCTTAATAATAAAATGCCGCCAATAAGTGAAAATGGTTTTGTAATGTTAGATACAGTTGATGAACTCATGTTTAGTCCTTTGTGTTTGTTATTTATGCATGTTTTGTATAAGCATATTAGAGCAAAAACGAGACCAACTATAAGTTGTTGATTTTATTGTGATGAGGTGCGTTTATGAAAGGTGGATTTACTAATAAGTGGTTAAATACACTAAGAAGTAATTAAAAAAGGATGCACAAGGCATCCTTTTTAAGTGTTTGCATTTAGGTTATTTATTAAAAGCTGTAAGTAATATTACCGTATAGGAAGCGCCCGTCTAATCCGTACGGTGCATATGGCGTGTACGGGAATATTTGGCCAAAGTCAGAGTAACCAATGTTATCTACCGTTGCTTGCGGGTACTGATCGAACAAGTTGTTTGCACCTACTGCAAACTTCCAGTATTCGTCTGGGCGGTAGGCAACTTCTAGGTCGGTGATCCATTTAGGGTCAATGTACTCATCGCGATCGGCCGTGGTAGAAATATCAGCCACTTCACCGTAGCGCGTTGCACGAAGAGTGGTTTGCCATTCGTTAAAGTTCCACACTGCTGATAGGTTCCATTTGCTATCTGGCGTGCCTTCTTCAAAGCGGCCTACTTCGCGGCGTGCAAATACAACGTAGTCATCGCCTAGTGAGTTTAGCTCGCTTGGGTTGTCGTCTACGTGCGTTACTTCGGTATCGTTAAAGTTAGCCGCTACGTTTAAGCGTAAGTCACCTAAATCGCTTAAATCTAAGTTATAGGTAGCAACAATATCAACACCTTGCGTGCGCGAGTCGATAGCGTTAGTAAAGTAACGTACGCTTTCTGTGTTTAGCTCGCCGGCATTTTGCAGTATTTCTACTACAGCATCGCCCTCTAGGTTTTCAGACAATACAATACGGTCATCAATATCAATGCGGTAGGCATCTACAGTTAGGCTAAAGCTGCCTTGCGTGTACATAAAGCCAGCCGTTACGTTTACTGACTCTTCGGCATCTAATTGTTCAGCACCTAGCGCTTGCGCTGCCGCTGAATCGGTAGGGAATAAACCTACTTCAAACGGTTGGTTGTTCTCAAGCACGGTAGAGATTTGGCGGTACGAGCTTTGCGCAAGTGATGGAGCACGGAAACCTGTGCTAATTGCACCACGCAATGATAGGTTTTCGTTAATGCTGTAACGCGACGCAAGCTTTGATGTAAACGTATCGCCAAAGTCGGTGTAATCTTCGTAGCGACCCGCTAAAACAAGGTTCCAGTCTTCTGTTAGGTAAGTATCAAACTCAACAAATACAGCTACGTTATGGCGGCTTTCATCGGTTACGCTTTCTGGGCCAAAACCAGCTAATACTTGAGCGCCACCGGCAGCAATTGGATTGCCATCGCTATCTAAAGCGGTAATGTAAGAGGCTTCTTCGCCTTGCTCAATTTTGTAGCTTTCGTGGCGGTACTCTGCACCTACAGTAAAAAATACGTCATCTGGCAAGCCAAAATCTAGCACTGTATTTGCCGTAGCGTTTACTAAAAACTGATCGTAAACCAATGCGCCGTTGTCAAATTCGGTTGGGCTGTCGGCACCAAGTGATGTATTTATACTATTTACAACGCCGAAACCAAAGTCGTTACGGCCGTAGTTGGTACTTACATCCCAGGTCCATTCGCCTGTTTCGCCTTGCAGGCCTAGAGCAAATGAGTAATCTTGTACGTCGGTTTCAATTTGCGGTAAAAAGCCGTCTGGGTACACTTCTAACACGTTGCGGCTGTCTTTTGCACGGCGGTAAAAACCACCTGAGTTACCTTCGCGTTTTGAGTAGCTACCAAACGAGTACAGGTTATAGCCGTTATCAAAGTCGTAACCCATGTTGTAAAACAGTGCGTAGTCTTCAAGCTCTGCTTTACCAAAGCGGTGGTTGTAACGGTCGATGGTAAATTCGCGTGGGTCTAGGCTGCCATCTTCTAGGCGGTCGTATTGCTCGCGCGGGTCAAAGCCTGAGCGCTGCGTAGAGTCGTTATCACGATACTCAATTGATACGTTTACAAAGCCGTTATCTAAAAGCTCAAAACCAGAGTTTGCGCTAATTGTACGACTTGCGCCGTCGTTTACTTCGCGGTCGGCGCCGGTATTAAAGGCAAGGTTGCCATCGGCATCTGCGTAGGTGCTCTCTAGCTGAGGTACGCCAGCCATTTGGGTGTCGTACTCGCCGTAGGTTACGCTTACGCTGCCGCCTTCTGAGGCATCTTTAAGTACAATGTTAATTACACCGGCAATGGCGTCTGAGCCGTACTGCGCTGCTGCGCCATCACGTAGTACTTCTACGCGTTTAATGGCTGAAGTTGGGATCATGTTTAAGTCAACAGCGGTAGAACCACGGCCAACAACACCCGCTAAGTTTAATAGCGCGCCAGCGTGGCGGCGTTTGCCATTAATAAGCACTAGGGTGTGATCGGGTGCTAAACCACGTAATACAGCAGGTTTAGCGTGGTCTGTACCATCACCCATGGTGGCGCTTGGGTAGTTAAAGCTAGGTACTTGGTTGGCCAGTATTTGGCTAATTTCTAGCTGACCCGTGCTTTGCATATCACCGCTGGTAATAATATCTACAGGTACGGTACTTTCGGCAATACTGCGCAGGCTTCTGCGGGTACCGGTAACCGAAATCACTTCAATACTTTCTTGTGCTTGAGTGTCTTGTTCTACAGCAAATGCAGGAGAATAAGACGCGCCAAGCGCAGAGGTAACGGCCAGGCTAAGTGCTACTTTTTTGGCTGATAATTGCTTTAACATGATGTTGATTCCCTTAAGGGCTGCTGACTATTGATTTTTCAAAGGAGCGCATAATATAGAAGGCACTACCTGTGTGCAAAGATAAAAACTGTCTAAGTTATTCTAAGTTGTTAACAACTAAAATGACAGTTTACGCCCGCTATAGACGTTTAGATCGCTCGAGTTGCAATCTTGTGTCGAATGGCTGCAAATTCAAGGTAAGTTGTCGGTTTTTTTGAAAAAACAAAAAAGACCAAGTTAGGGCGTGTTGCACTTTGCGGATTGAAATTTGTTCATTCTAGGGGCGATTAAATCGCGGCGCGAGGTTTGTAACCTAGTAGGCTCGATAACTGCTCCTGCGTTATTCTAATGACTTACATCCCTGTAAGAATAAGTAAAAATCGAGTAAAGCTTCCGCGTCCTGCTCACGCCCCTTACCTA
>NZ_DCYU01000051.1:0-16501 GCF_002331165.1 Pseudoalteromonas sp. UBA2102 | reverse complement strand
AACAAAGAGTTTATCGCCCCTAGGTAGAACCCGAAGGGCAGCACATGTTTGGCATTTATGCTGCGTTATCGCCTATTTATGGGGAATAACCACACTTCATAGGCTCTGCCTTGCCTAAAAACCAAACATACTGGTGCAAATTCAACCATCAAAGTTCAACACGCCCTGAAAACTTGGCCTTAATTTATTGTGTAAATTGCGTGAAAAAAATTATTCAGGCGCTACTTCTAACGTTGTGAATAAAGCATAACGACCGGCATCTACGCCTTCTTCGTTTACTTTAACTTTGTTAGAGGTTTCGATTAGGTATAGGCCTGGCTCTTTCCAGGTTGTGCTAAACATGCCGTTTTTATCGGTTATTACTTTTATTTCGCCACGTTCGTTACGGTAGCGTGTATCGCCTTTTAAAATGCTTACTTCAATGCCTTCGCCCGCTGGCTTGCCATCTTGTAGTAACTGAAAACGCGCTTGCTCGCCAACAAATAAATCGTTTGGATGCGTTGGGCCGCTAAGCTCAAGGCCTAAGCCAAGTTGTGCAGGCTTAGAAGTACCGTTACGGCTTACAAATGTATCTACTGTAGATATAACTTTAGTTGTGGTTACATCTTTTGCATTGCTTGGTAATTTAGCTTCTGACTTTTTACCAAATACGCGTTTGCGCTTACCTTCTTCGTTTTTGTAGAAGGTCATGTACATTGGCTTTTGCGTCATGGCAATGTGGTAAGTACCTTCTTCTTTTAGGCTTACCGCCGCTGAGCTTTTACGCTTTAGGTAATAAGCACGAATGGTCTCAGATACTTCTTCGCCGTTTGGTGCAAGGGCCATAAGTAGTGTGTCGTCGTACTCTGCGCCTTTTTCTTTTGGCTTAAAAGCTTTGTCGGGTGCAAATATTTCGTTAGAAATACTCGCGTCAATCATTACGTAGTGCGCTTTGTCGCCAGATAATGACGTGTGCGAAGGTAATAACCAGCGCCCATGTGCACTTGCCGATGTAGATACCAGCGCCGATAAGCTAAGTGCGCCAATTAAAGCCGTTTTTAATAAATTAATTTTCATTGTATTTCCTTAAATTCAAATGATTAAGTAGCAGCTACTTAGTGCTTACGGTTACAAAACTTGTCGAAAATTCTTTTTTACCTTCAATGGTCACTTTGCCAGCTTGCGATAAATCAAGCTCTACGCGGCTGTAATCACGGCCGCCTTCTTCGCGCACAACCTCAATGTTTAAAAGGTATTTGCCAGGCTTTACGGCATTGCCGTCTAAATCTTTACCTTGCCAGTTAATGGTGTAAGTACCTGCACGCTTAGTTGCACCACTTATGCCGTCAAAGTTAATGTCGGTTTTACCCGCTTTACGCCACCATTGGCGCAAATCTTTAAACCATTCTGCTTTTTGAACCCATAGCGCAAGCGTAGTTACGTGTTTACGCTTTGGCGTTTCTAGCCAAACAGCTACGTATGGGCGGTGGTAAGGTTGTACATCAAGATCGGGTAGGGTTAATTCAATCTCTAGCTGTGGCGTTTGTGCCTGCGCAGTTGTTTGAAATAATGCGGCAACCATTAATAGTGCTGCACTTAGTACCGTACTTACTTTTAACATTAAGACACTCCTTTAATTTGTGGCACCCAACATAAATAAATAACCAAAGGCGTTGCTATGCCTAAAACGGTTATCCATATTCCTGCTAAGCGTTTTTTTCTGTTTTGAAATAAAATAATCATCCCGGTGATTGAAAAAATAATCATCAATACCGCTGAAATATCAATAACCCAGCTCCACACGGCGCCACTGTGGCGGCCTTTGTGTAAATCGCCAATCAGGCTTAAAAAGCCACCGGTTTGGTAATCTAGGTTTAGCTCACCGGTTGTAAAATCAAGCTCTGCGTAAGCAAAACCTGCCGGTAGTGGGTAGTCGAGCATAACCAGCGCGTCTTCTTTTTCCCACTCAATGCTTTTAACTTTAGTGAGCGCGTATTGCTCGGCAAAAAACGCTTCTATGTCTGGGTAGAGGGTGGGTAATGTATCTAGTTGAGTATTTGCTTTAGCCATTAACGCTTGAGGAATAGCGGTACTTACTTGGCCGTTGTTTTTGTCGTTTTTAAGCCAATCAATATGGTTAAGTACAATGCCGCTAACGCAAAATAAAATAAGCAAAAAAAACAAAGCTGTAGAAATATAAATATGGAGCGCACGGCTTGTGCTGTACAAAGCCCGCTTATTAATAAACGCCATAAAAACAGTAATTAAATTAAATTTAGAACATGATAATCATTTGCATTAACTATTACAAATTTACTTACTTAACTTTACATTAAATTTTTGCCTAAACGGTGTGTGCATGCAAAAAAGGGCGGTTATTTAGCACTTGGTGGGTGCGAGGGCCTTAAAATTAGGTAAATCATAACGGCTATTTCAATTACGCCCACAAGGTAAATAACCCAAACAGGGGCGTTTGAGTAAAGCAAAAATGCAAAACCAATAAGCATACCAATCGCGGCGTAGCATTTTGCTTTTACAGGCACTACTTTATGCGCTTGCCATTGCTGTAAGGTAACGCCGTAACGAGGGTGGTTAAGTAGCCAGTGTTCAAGCGCTGGTGATGAGCGAGTAAAGCAGGTAAGCGCAAGAATAAAAAAAATGGTGGTGGGCATAACCGGCAGCACAATACCAATAATGCCAAGAGCCACTAACAATAACCCAAGTGCTTTAAGCCATAAGTTTTTATAACAAATAAATACTACTTTTATATTCACTTAGGCTCTTTTAAGTAATGGCTGTTAGTTAGGATTGTAGGCCAAATAGTTATAAAATCGAACCCTATAAACGCAAAAAAGGGCAAACTAAGTTTGCCCTTTTAAAATACTAAATATGTTTTACTTATTTAGAAGTAGTAACCTACGTTGATGTTAAAGCGACGTTCTGTGTCGCCATCACCTGCAACAGAGCCACCAATAAATGGCTGGTTACGTGCTTGAATAAAGTCAAAGTAAGTAAATAATGCACCGGCCGATACGCTCATGCCTGTTACATTCATCCACGTATCTGGGCTGTCGTCAGACTTGTCGTAAATAATGCCGTAATCGTTGTAAAATTGAACGCCTGTTACTGGGCCCCAACCAAGCGATAGGTCGTAAGCTACGTTAAAGTTGGTCATGGTTGCTTCGCTTGATACGGTATCGTAGTAATCAAACGCGCCAACTACAAAGCGGTTGCTGTTGTCGTCTAGGTCGTAGTCGTACTCGCCGTGCTGAAATTGAATATTCCAGTTGTTAATTTGGCTATTTACATGAAACGCCCATGCGCCGTAGTTACCTGCACGGTCGTTACCGTCGTGCAAACCACCGCTTAGTAGTGATACGCCAATATCGGTTTTAGCGTTTTCACTGTGCTCAATTTGATACACTGTACGACCAGCAAAAGTGTTGTACTCACCAAGGCGTGAACCTGGTGCGTCGTAGGTGCCTTCGGTTGTTGCACGGCTACCAACAATATCGTAAGAGTAACGTTCGTTAACTTCTGAGCTGCCATCAACGCCGCCTACTTCATCATTTTTGAAAAAGCCGAGGTCTAGTTTCCAGTTGTCTTTAAGTTTACGGTTTACTGTTACACCTAAATCAAAGTCATCTTCTAGGCCAACGTAGTAGTTGGTGCTAAAAAAGTAGCTGTGTGAGTTGTATGGGCCGTTACCAAACGGTACAGGTGCAATACCGGCTTGCGCTTCCCAGCCATCTGTAAATTCGTAACCTAAGTATGCATACTTAACAATGGTCATGTAATCGTAAAAACGAAAATCACCATTTACAGAAATATCGCTAATTTCACCCGATAAGTTAAGGCGAAATACTTCAAAGTCTAAATCGCCGCCACGGTCTTGCGTGTCTTCATCGTAGGTGTTTGTGCTGTAGTTAAAACGTACGGCACCGCCAATTTTAATGCCTTCATCTTCTTGTTCAGGCGCAGCGGCGGCAACAACTTCTTTGTTGTCGGCCTTTTTACTGATCTCGGCAACTTGTTGTTCGTGTTGCTTGTTGATTTGGCTTTGCTTTGATTTTTCATCAGCAAGCTGCTGTTCAAGCAACTGCATTTGTTGCTTAAGCTGCTTTAATTGGCTTTGCAGTGTGTCGAGATCGGCTGCATTAGCTGTGCTTGCTGCACCGCCAAGCATTAGTGCTAGCGTTAATTTTGAGAGTTTAGTCATTGTTGATGCTCAGGTTTTGATTAAAAAATAAAAAAATTCAAGGTGCCCAAAAGCCCCTTACGAATGATGTAAGAACTAATTTAAATTTATTTTTTATTTTTTTTATTTATTTGGTGTTTGAGTTAACGCGCCTACCTCTAACAGAGGTGATGCGTCTAACTTATCAGCATCCATCATTGCTGCAACGCGTTGCATAGATGAAAGCAATAAACTTTGCTCCCACTCTGCAAGTGCAGAAAACTTTTCAATAAAGTGTTCTTGCAGTGGCTGAGGTGCTTTTTCTAGTAACTCTTTCCCTTGCTCGGTGAGGTATAAGCTCACTCGGCGTTTATCCATTTGACTACGAACGCGTGTTACAAGGTTTCTGCTTTCTATTCTATCAAGAATATTAGTTACAGTAGCCGGGCTTAAGTTAACATTCTGAGCGATACGGCTTGCTGTTATTCCATCGGTGTGCGCTACTTCTTGCATTATAAGCAATTGTGGGCCTGTTAAACCTGATGTTTTATTTAGCTGCTTAGAATGTAAGTCAATCGCGCGGATTACTTTACGTAAAGAAACTAATAATTCGTCATATTTTTGCATTTGCTTATCTCGTCGATGGGCCAAAGGTGTGCCGTAATCGCGAAATGTTACACATCAAATAAATTGAATTCAAATAATAAATTAAGCTTGAGCCCATGTTTATTGGTTTTTATTAGTTTGAGCAGAAACTAAAATAGTATAATTTTGTTTAAAACTTATTAAATGTTATTAGCATATTGTTTGCATTGTGGTGCGCACACTACGTATGTTGTGAATAATTGGCAAGTCTTATGGTTTAGACTTTAGTATTATACCCACCTGCATTAATACCTTAATAAATTTAACATGCGTTTGCCTAAGCTTAGCCGCGGTTTTACTGCCCTAAAGCATGGCCATTATTTATATGCATTAATGTTATTTATAACAGCTGTTATTAATTGGTAATTGTTTGTAAGTTAGCTGTGTATGTATTAATCGCCAATGAACAAATTTCAATCCACAAAGGTCAACACGCCCTAGCAAGTATAGCGTATACTTTGCACATGCATTATTGTTTGTATGCACATGTTAAAAATCTTTAATATCAGCATTGTAGGGAAAAACATGAAATTATCGCCATCAGTTAGCATTGAACAAAGCGAAACCGGCCTAGAGTTTATAAAAGTTGCGAGCTCGAAGTGTGATGCAAAAATATTTTTGCAAGGCGGGCAAATTACCGAGTTCATTCCAAAAAATAACAAGCCACTTATTTGGGTCTCTAAAAATGAGACGTTTCAAGAAGGGGTGAGCATTCGCGGTGGTATTCCTATTTGTTGGCCTTGGTTTGGTAACCATGAAAACCAAGATTGGCCAGCGCATGGCTTTGCACGTACCAGTTTATGGCAAGCTGATGCTGTGCATGAAGATGATGAGCACATTACAATTAGCTTAAACTTACCCATGAAGTTAGTTAACCCAACGTATTGGCCGCACCACTCGGCGTTAAAGGTTGAGTTTGTATTGAGCGAGCAATTACAGGTGCGTTTAACAACCACTAATTTAAGTAATAGCCCTTTTAGCTATACGCAGGCTTTGCACAGCTATTTTCCTACCTCAGATATAAAACACACCCATGTAGAAGGTTTACAAGGCGCGCAATATATTGAATTTGGCGAAGGGCCGTTTGCGCAAAATGCGCCAGTGAAGTTTACCCGCGAAACCGATATGGTTTATACCCAGGCCGCTAAGCAGCAACACATTCACACCCCAGATGGGATTATTAATGTAAGCCGCGAGAACTCAAGCTCGTGCGTGCTGTGGAACCCATGGATAGAAAAATCTAAGCGTTTATCTAATTTTGCTGACGATGAATACCTGAGCATGGTGTGTTTAGAAGCCGCTAATGTGTTAGAAGATAACGTGACACTTGAGCCTAAACAAAGCCATACGTTAGTTACTACAATCAGCTGGGCTAACAGTCAGTAAATAGGAAAGGTATTTAAAATCGTGTTTGATAATCAGCAAGTAATGGATTTACCAAAGCATAGCGAAATACAGCTTAACCCCTTGGCCGATAAAGCGTTACTACACGTGCAACTTAATTGGCTGGCGTTTTACATTCCTTTTTGCGCGGTACTGTTTGCTGTTTGTTACTTTAACGAAGCGTTTGCTAACAAAGCACAAACCTACTTGCTGATAGGCGTGCCTATTTTAATATTGCTTTCAATGCTTTATAACGCCCTGAGTATTAAGCTGCAGGGCTTTGCGCTGCGCAATCACGATATTGCGTTTAAAAAAGGGGTTATTTGGCAGCAAATAACTATTTTGCCCCTCGCGCGTGTACAGCATATGGAAATTCACCAAGGCCCTATTGAGCGAAAACTAAAGTTAGCCAGTTTAAAGTTATTTAGTGCCGGCGGGGTCAGTGCTGATTTACAAATAAGTGGCTTAACCCACGAGCAGTGCAAAAACATACGCCAATTTGTACAAAATTATCGCCAAGACGACACACCCGCGCAGGTTGAATTAGCAAATGAGTAATACCATTAGCCAGGAGCAAAGTAGCTCACTACATTGGCAAAAAGTATCGCCTTGGGCGGTGTTGTATTTTGTGGTGTATTTTAGTGTGCGCTTTGTAAAAGACGGGCTTTTAAACCTGCTGCCTATGCTTGTGGTGTTTGTAACACAAGTAGAAAACAAGCTGTTTTGGGCGCAAGTTGCAGGTGCTATTGCGATAGTGACACTGCTAATATATTCAATTTTATATTACATAAATTTTAAGTTTTGCATTAGCGACGATCACGAAATTTTGCTTAACAAAGGGGTGTTTAAAAAAGAGCGCCTAACGCTAAAGTTTTCGCGCGTGCAAAACGTTAATATTGCTGAGCCCTTTTATTTTACGCCCGTTAATTTGGTTAATTGTATTTTTGATGCCGCAGGCAGCGTAACCCAAGAGGCGGTATTGCCAGGTGTTACCAAAGCCTATGCACAGCAAATGCGTAAACAAATTTTTGCCTTTAAAGCGCAGCAGCAACCCGACGAGCAAACACCCTCAAGCGAGCATTTTGAAGCAGAAAATAGCTTACGTATCAGTAATAAAGAAATCGCTAAATTTGGCTTAATGTCTAATATGGCTATATTAGCAATGGCCGCTATTGCGCCTTTTATAAATGTGTTGGTTGATTTTTTAGAGCAGCAAATTATTGCTAAGGTAGAAGGGTTTTATCAGCAAGAGCTTGGTTTACTGGCAAGTGCTGCAACCTTTGCCATGATAACGCTTATTGCTTTGCTTGTTTTAACGGCTGTGATGTTGTCGGTAGGTATGTCGCTTATTCGTTTTTATAACTTTGAGCTTTACTTTAAAGGCCAAAAATTTAAACGTATTGCTGGCTTATTAGAGCGTCATCAGTTGTCTATGAGCATGGATAAAGTGCAATCTATAGTTATAAAACAAAACCTAATGGGGCGGTTACTAAAGCGTTTTACCGTTGAGTGCTTACAAGCAAGTAGCGGCGGTATAGCGGCGGGCGTGGCTGCTAAAAAAAATAAACAAACCTTAGTGTTACCCGTTTTAAATAACGAGCAAGTAGATAGCGTTTGCCAATGGATTTACCCGTGGTTTAATAGCAAAAAATTGCAGTTTAACGGCGCAGAACCGGCCTTACTTTATAAAAACTTGAGCTTTTATGCCTTAATTCCAAGCGCTATTGTGCTGTTAGGTTGTTATTTAGGCGACTTTAATGCCTGGCTTAGCTTGGGAGTATTACTTATTTTAGCGGGATTAGTAACGCTTGCTTATCAGCGTTATGGCTATTATTTGCATGAAGACAACGGCCGTTTTTACATGGTGGTACGCAAAGGTATGATAGGTGTGCATTACCGTGTGTTTGAACTGTATAAAGCGCAAAGTGCACGCAGTATTAGTACCTACTTTATGCGCCGCGCAGGGCTTAAAAGCCTGTATATACAACTTGCATCAGGGTTTGCCTTTATGCCTTATATAAAGCAGCAAGATGCTGATTATATAATTGATTTTACTCTTTATCAGGCGGAGTCAACGCAGCGTAACTGGATGTAATTATACCAATCGACTTACATATTTAGCCTTTTTAGGTTGCCAAATAAAGCGTTAACGGCGTTATAGATTTTTCATGTAAAACAAGGTATTGCTTAATTTTAAAGCTTATAAAACATACACTTTCATAAGCTTTGTTACATTTTTTTACTGCAACATTGGCTGGTTTAATAATACTCTAAGTGGTATCAATCATTTAAAGGATTATTATGAAAAAATCACTCATCGCTGCCTCTTTGTTATTAGCCACACCTACCTTAGCTGCTGATTGGCAAACTATTCATACCGAGCACTTTAATGTGCATTACAGCACCGAAAACGCCGATTATGCTAAATCGACAGCTGTCGAACTTGAAATAGTACGCAGTAAAGTGCTTGAGCAGCAAAACCGAGCGCTCGATAAAGTAGTTGATGTGGTGGTGTTTGATCCCCTAAATGCGCCCAACGGCTTTGCTTTACCTACTTCTAATAATCCTTTAATGGCCCTTTTTACCACGCCCCCGCAATCAGACACGGTGATTTCTAATATTAGTGGCTGGCAGCAATTACTGATATTGCACGAATATATTCACTTAGTGCATTTAGCGCAGCCAACACGCAACACGTGGCAGCAAAAAATACGGGGTGTGTGGGATATTTACGACTTAACTTACAGTGATATGCCGCGCTGGGTAGCCGAAGGTTATGCAACCTTACTTGAGTCAAAAATGACGGGCCGAGGGCGACTATTTGATAACTACACTGAGTCAATGCTCATTGAGTTTGCCCAGCAGGGGGCATTGCCTAGCTATAGCCAGCTAAGCGATACAGAGGGCGGTTTTATGGCTGGCTCTATGGCGTATTTAATGGGCAGCCGGTTTTTAAATTGGCTAGAGCAAACTTATTCAGCGCAAATGCTCGATGCTGTTTGGACACGTATGCAGGCAGTTAAAAAGCGTGATTTTAACGAGGCCTTTACTGGGATATTTGGCCAAAGTGCGGCTAAGTTATATGGCCGCTTTATTGCACAATATACCTATAAAGCGATGGCAAAAGAGCAGTCAGAGCCTGCGCTTAACAGCGAGCTGTGGTTAAAGCTTAACTTATATGCAAGCAACCCTGCGCTTTCAAAAGATGGCAGTAAACTTGCGATTGTTGAGCGTGATAAAGATAAAAAAACCAAGCTTATTATTTATAGCACGCAGGATAATACTAAAGCTGAAGATGAATTTACAAAAGCACAAAAAGCGCTATTAGAAAACGATGCATTGGATATACCCGATAACGCTCCGAGTGTATTTAAACGTGAGAAAAAGCACGTATTAAATCAAATAAACAGAGCGGGAATTGCAAATCCACAATGGGTAAATAACAGCACACTTTACTTTAATGCTTATACACGTGAAGAGACGGGTATTTATAACAAAGTGTCTGATATTTTTAGTTATAACACCGAAACCGGAAAAGTTGAGCAATTAACTAAACTTGCTGGCTTACGCCGCTTTAGTGTTACAAATAATGGAGAAACCCTTTACGCCGAGCAAGTACGTGGTGGCTACTCAGAATTAGTAAAAGTAGACTTAGCAACGCAAACCATTACCCCTTTATTTACTAAAAGCTTAAAAACAGCTTACGACTACCCAACTTTTAGCCCTGATGAAACCCAATTAGCTTATGTATCAGCCAATTTAAATGAGAATTGGCAGTTGTATATACAAGATATTGCCAATAATACTCGCCAAGCCGTGCCTATGCCAAACGGGTATCAATACCTAAGCCAACCCAGCTTTAGTAAAAACGGAGAAAAAATTTACTTTGTAGCCGGCTTAAAAGGCTCAACTGATATTTATAGCTACCATATTACAAGTAGCACATTAACTAAACTTACTCAGGGCCAAGAAGCCGTTGCCCACCCGCTAGAAACAAACGAAGGGGCATTACTTTATTTATCTATTACTGCTGATGGGCCTAATGTAAAGCAACTACCGAGTACGCAAGAGGGTGAAATAGTCACTGATTTAGCACTTGATAATAGCGCGCCATTGCTTTTGGTTGATCAATACACTTTGCCTAAAGCAAAAATATATAGCGAAAATGTAGGTAAACAAAGCAGCTACGATGTGCTTGAGCAGCATGCGAGCCTAGCGCTAGGCGCACAGTATTACTCGGCCGCTTCAAGTGCTTTAAATATAAATATTAAAAGTAGTGACTTACTTAAACAGTTAGACCTTCAAGCGGGCTATAGTGTTGATCTAAATGATGATGCTTTGCATGGTGGGTACGCCCAAGCAAAATACAATGCACTGCCAGTTAAGCTTAAATTGAGTGTATTTGATTATGATTTAAATACCGCAAAGCAGTACCAAGCGAGCGAAAATGCAGAAGTATCTGCACGAGGTGGTTTTGCAGCCTTAAGTTACCCGATTAAATACGCGGCGTTTAGCATAACGCCAGAGCTGGCTTATAACTATACCGATTATAAGCAAGACTATAATAAATGGGCACGCATAGGCATTACACAAAGCTGGCAGTACGACCGCCAAGCATTTGCTATAGGGCAAAGTGTTAATGCCCAGTATTACGATGGCAGCAGTAAAAACAATAATTGGGATGGCTATGATTTAGCGGCCAAAGTATTTGGTAAAGCGTTTGATGTGCCGCTTTATATTAATTTTACTCAAAAGCAGCGCGAAGATAGCAGCTTAGCGCTAGGCGGATTTAGCTCAAACCTAATTAGCGAGCATCAAAATAGTGAGTTTGTGCTTTCATCAGAGCTGCCATTTTATAGCACAACTGCTGAGCGCTACATGGGTTATGGCGGTGGTTTTAGCTTTAAAGAAGGCATGCCGTGGCTTTATTACAAACAGCATCAGGTAGATGATGCGGTATACGCACAAAGTTATGGTTTAAAATATCAAGGCAATTTTAGCTTTGGATTAGGCCCCGTCGGTGTGAACGATTTAACCTTTAATATGGGATTATCGCGCGTTGAGGGCGATAGCTTTGAGGATGAAATGCGCGGCTGGTTTAGCTTTTACTACTCGCTTTAAGTAAATTGCTATAACACGCTAATGCACTTGTGTAATAAGTGCATTAGCAAAAGCCGCGTTTAAACTAATTTAAAATAAAGGTGGTTAATTGTGCTTGTTTAGCGACGCAAGCTTAGCTTGATATACGTTTAGCCTTTCTTTATTGCGCTCATACTGGATGGCTTTTTCAAGCAAGCTTTGTGTTTGCGCTGTATTACCTTGTTGGTAGCGAATTTTAGCCAGCTCTAAATAGAGCTCCGATATATAAGGGGCTTTTGCAATGGCGAGTTCGAGTTGTTTTTTAGCTTGAGTGACCTTGCCCTGATGTAAGTTATTTTTAGCAATAACGAGTAGCTCGTAGGGATCTTTTTCTTTATCAACAAGCTGGCTTGTTAGGCGTTTTTCTAGTGTTTTATCTCCCAGCTCTTTTGCTAATATTCGATAGTTATTAATTAAATTTATACTTATATCGTTTCTATCAAGCGCGGTTTGGTAAATCATGTGAGCGCTTTTTAAATCGCCTGCACGGCGGTGCAGCACGCCGGTTATATTAAACAGCTCTGCATCGTTTGGCGTAAAGCGGTTGGCTTGCATAATTAAAGAGTAAGCCTTATTAAGGTTGTTTTCGGCTAGTGCCGTGGCCGCTAAGTTGCTATAAAAATTAGAGAGTAAATCGTTATACGTAGCGCTGCCTGAATAAAAGCTGCCGCGGGTGGGGAAGTAATCAATTAACGTGCCTGCGCGAATTATTACAATAATATCTTCATCTGTTTCTTTTTTTGGGGCGTAAATTTTCGTTCTAAAGTGGTTAGCAACATAAATTACATTGCCTTCTTTGGCATACACAGGTTCGCTCGTCATTTCTTGAAAGCTGGTTTCGAGATTTAAAAGCTGCGCATAGCTTTGCGTAAGTATGGCTAAACTAATGCAGTTACCTTCTGAGCGTTCAATCGCTTGTTGGGCTGTGAGGGTGGCGCCGTCATACTTAAAGTTGGTGAGCTGGTTTTGCAGGTAATTAAAAATAATTTCATCAGCGCGTACATTGTTTAAACGCGAGTGTGCGTAGGTTAAAAACGCGCTTTTTTCAGGCTCCGACAGCTCAAAAATACTGTGCTCGCTAGGTGTTTTAACCTGCTCGAAAAGCGAGTGATTTATTATATGGGTAAGTTGTACTTTTTTAATTGGCGCTTCGGGCGGGGTGCTACTGCAAGCAGTTAGCAATAAACTAAGTGTAAAAACTAAATATTTCATATATCACCTCACTGTGATTTTTAACATTACAGTGAGGTGATTTTTTAATCAAGCACTTACAGTGCGGTGTTTACTTAAGCGGTTTTTTTGAGACTGTTTTTTACGCTTACGGCGAGTAAACCATAAATAAAAGCCAGTACCGCCAAGCCAAACTGGGCTTAAACCAATAACACACCAAATTATTTTACTAATGAGCCCTGCAAAATAACCAAAGTGTAGTTTTCTAAAGCTATCAATTACTTGCCAACCTACACCCACTTCGCGAATGTCCCAGTTAGCCATATGCTCGCCCGTTAGCTTATTGTAAGTCACGGTATTGGCATATTCACTGGCAAGCGGGTTGCTGGTATCAACCTCACCAAATAACGTTATGTTTTCGTCTGGCTCAAGCGGCATTACTAAAAACGTACCATTAAAGGTGGGTATTTGCTTTTGGCTGTCATCAAGTACGTGCTGAAAAGAAATCTCTTCATTGTATAAATCTTTAGTTAATACAAAGTGCTCTTCTTCTGCGTGTTCAATTACTTCGTGATACCACACCGCGCCGTTAAAGTAGCCGCCGGTGATGGCTAAAATTATAATAATTGGCGAGCCAATTACGCCGGTCATTTTATGAATGTCGCTAAGCACTATTTGCAGAGTTGCACGCCAGCGTACGCTAAATAAACGCTGCCAAAACTTACGATAAATAATAAGACCCGTAATACCCAGTACTAAAAAAAACACCGCAAAAAAGAACCCTAAAACAGTGCCAGTTTGCCCTGGTAAGCTTTTTAAATCGTTAAGTAAAAAGGTGTAATGTAAGTCTAAAAACCAGTCGGTAAAGTAATGGCTAGTACCTACTGGCTCCGATAAAATATTGCCCGTGTATTGATCTAAATGAAATTTATACCAGTCCTCTGTACCGCGTTTAATTAAATAAACCCGATCAGCAGTATTATCGTTAAATATTTCCCAGCTACCTACGACATACTCAGGGTAGGTTTTTTGAGTTTTTGTTATAAGTGTATCAATAGGTAAGCGGTTGGCTTGTTGTTGTACAACAAAGTGATTGTCTGGCATTAGTAAGCCGTCAATCTCGCTTTTAAATACCAAAACGCTACCAGTTATACTGATAACAAGCAGCGGAATAAGCGCTATAAGGGCTACCCAGCTGTGAATTTTAAAAAGTGTTTTTCTCATAGTTTATTTTTTGTGTAATTGCCACGGACCTGCGTATGATAACAATTATCAGTTCTATTTCATAGTTGTGCGATGAATGCACAATAATTGTTTTAGAGCGAGCCGATCTCTAGAGTAAAATGTGTTTAAGCTGTGGTGTAAGGTTGGTAACTTTTAAATGCAAAGAGGCTCTGGTGTTCACTTAAAGTAACGCTTTTTGTACAGCTATCTTGCCAGTGCCTAATATAGGTTTACGCTAATTTGTTGAGTAAAATGTATTCATCATTACAATGCGCGCTCACTTTAAAACCCTTTTAAAAACATATGTTTATTTATTGTTTCAGGCAGGTTTTATATTAACATTTAAGTAACGAGCGAGGTTGTTTTGGCGCACTATCTACCTATTTTGTCGGCTTTTATTTTAGTTTTTAGCTTTTTACCGCTATTGAGCAAAATTAGAAAGAATCGCAGTGTGTCGGGGTTATCACTATTAATGATGACCTTTGGTTTAGCGCAAAGCCTCTACTTTATTACCTACAATATTTATTTTGAACGCTACTTTATTGCTTTACCATTTTTTGTAACTGGAGCGCTAAGTGGTTTAATTTTATATTACTTTGCACGCTATAACGCCGCAAAAGCTGAACGTATACAGCTTGTGGCTATGCTTGGCTTTTCGTTATTACCTTTTTTATTGCTGTTAAATAAAAGCCTAGAAACATCATCGGTGCTCAACGCCCTTACATACGTAGGGCTGGTAATGAGCTCAGTGCGGGTTATGCCGCAAACGTATAAAACCTTACGCAGTGGCAATATTAGCAATTTAAGCGCCCGCTACTTTAGCTTACAGTTTGTAGCAGGTACCTGTGGCTTATTTGTAGAGCTAAGCAGTGCTATGCCCAGCACCTCGCATATTTTAATGTTTGTTATGCTACTACTTACAAATGCCGTGCAATTTGCATGTATGCAATATTATAAAATGCGCCCCGCAATGGCTTAACTATAAAATTAATAGTGATTATTTAATGGCTATGTGGCAGGTTTAAACTCTAATTAATTTAGGGGGGAACCTATGCAACTCACCATCCATCAAATTGATGCGTTTACCAGCGAGTTATTTAAAGGCAATTACGCGGCTGTGATCCCGCTTGAGTCGTGGCTTAGTGATGAGTTAATGCTTAATATTGGCGCTGAAAATAATGTTTCTGAAACTGCGTTTACGTGCCCTTTGGCAGATGGCAGTTTTGCAATACGATGGTTTTCGCCATTAATGGAAATAGATTTTTGCGGCCACGCTACGCTCGCTGCTGCGTATGTTTTGTGCGAGCAGCACAACCTTAGCCAAGTGCGCTTTAACGCCGCGGCTGTAGGGGAGCTTATTGTTAATAAAAATAGCGATGGCAGTTTTGCTATGACCTTTCCTAAACAAGCGCCAGATGAAGTACAAGCGGTACCCGATGCGCTATTGAAAGGGTTGTCTATACAACCTATTAAGTTGCTTAAAAACCGCCAAGCATATTTTGCTATATACGAAAATGCTCAACAAATTCATGATTTAACCACTGAGTCTGATTTGTTAAAAACCTTATATCCACTAGATGTGGTCGCGACAGCGAGTTCTGCTGAGTACGATATTGTGTCTCGTTATTTTTGGCCAGCAAGTGGCGGCGAAGAAGATTTTGTTACGGGCTCTATTCACACCGGCCTTGCCCCTTACTGGGCACAGCAATTAGGTAAAAATAAATTAAACGCGTATCAGGCTTCAAGCCGTGGTGGTTTTATACAATGCGAAGTAGGCGAAAATACAGTGACCTTAACCGGTAACGCTGTGCGGTATTTAAAAGGCACAATTTATTTATAAATTAACAGGCCACGTATTACGTGGCCTGTTTGATTTAGTTAATTAAGCTTCTAACGCTTTAGCAATTAAGTGATCAATATACTTTTTATGCGCTTTAGTTGTTGTATCGGCTCCCCATCCTACGCTTGTATCAGCTATTTGCGTTAGCTGATAGAGCGCGGCAGTTTTTGCCAAATTGTCGTGTTTACTGGCTTTGCCTAGGCCTGCAATAGCAATAAGCTGATTTACATACTCAATTTGTAGATTGCGGCTAATAGACGTGCTCTCTTTGCTATCAACAAAAATACTGGCAGTTAGGTCGTCCATAAATTGCGTTAGGCTATATTCGTTCCCGTACAACGCGGTGTCTGAAATACGCAGCATAACAGCAGGGTGCAGCAATTGCGCAAGTACTGTTTTTTGCATGCCTAAAATCATTTTGTGCGCTTTAGGGTCTTCATTTTTACCATAATGGCTAAAGCCGCGACGCTGTTGCTGTAAATAGTTATACAGTGGTTGCATGCTAGTGAGTACATCTGGCGCAAATACATATTTAGCAAGTATGTTCATTGCTTGTGTTTGGCGCTCAAGCGGTACGGGGGTAAAGGGTTTATCAGCATGCTGGTCGCCCACAACGGCACGTTCAACATATACGCCACCTATTTGGCGAGAAACAATGCCCGCTTGCGAGCGGTATTGGCCAAATAAACTATTAGCTGAGGTAACCAGTTGTTGGTAAGACTCACCTTTTACTGTGGCTTTATCTTTTAGCTCAGTAAATAACGTATTAATTAGCGCCATACGGTCGGCGCCATAGGCTGCAGGGTTTGATGAAAGGTCGCCTATCATTACCCGTGGGTCTATATGGCGACCCGGTGCGCGCATGTCGTCGGCATCGTTACCAAAGGCAAGCGCATGCTCGCTAGAGCGCGCTAATATAGTATTTAGGCGTGCGCGCTCTGCGG
>NZ_DCYU01000045.1:0-12523 GCF_002331165.1 Pseudoalteromonas sp. UBA2102 | reverse complement strand
GTTAGTTAAAATTCCGATGGCAGGTACAGTTTCAAGCTTAAATGTATCGGTAGCAACCGGTATTTGTTTATTTGAAGTGCTACGCCAACGTAACGCAAATAACTAATACAGTTTAATGTATTAAAAAAGCCGAGGTTGAAATTTAATCTCGGCTTTTTTGTGTTTTTAATTTACGCTTTTAATTTTATATCAATTGATACTCTCTCTATTATAGCGATAGGAAAATAGCTCTATAGCAAGGCAAAAATAACGAAATATAGTGTTCTTATATGAGTTATTTTTAACGCAGCTAGAGAGTTATTTAACTCGTTAGAATGAGTATGTGTAGCCTACCTGTACTGTACGTGGTTTACCTGGCTGAATACCGCCATTAGCGCGGTTAGCAATGTAGGTTTTATCAAGTAAGTTATCTACGCTTAAATATACTTTTTGGTTAGCATCAATTAAGTATTTAGCCGCTAAATCCCATACTACACGGCTATCAATAGCATCTAAGCCTGAGTCAGTTAAATCGGCATGTGCACTTGATACGTAACGCATTTGGCTATTTACCACAAACGATGCAAATTCAGCGCCTAGCGATAAAGCAACCTGGTTTTCTGGTACGTATGGCATTGCATCGCCTTTTTCTACCGAACCCCAAATTTCTGAATCAAAATCGTTTTGAAACTCAGAATCTGTGTAGGTGTAAGTTAACTTAACCGGAAAAGCAACCTGCTTGGTATTAAACGTACGTGCTGCACTAAATTCAAAGCCCGATACTTCTACTTCACCGTAGTTGTATTGGTCACCAATGTTATCGTCGCTACAACCAACCGCAGCAGTACAGTTACCATGCATGTTGTCGTAGTCAGAGAAAAACGCAATCACTTCACCTGTAAATCCAGCGGCGATAAAGCGCGAACCAAACTCAATATTTACACTTTCTTCTTCGTCTTGGTCAGCGTTACCCGGCGCCGCAGGTGCGTAACCTTTTTGAATGCCCGCAAGTAGCGTTACGTTTTCATTAAGCGTGTAAGTAGCACCAAGTGATGGTACTAAAATTTCAGTATCGTTAGATATATTTTTAGTTAAACCATTGCTGCGCGTTGGATCTGACTTAGACCACTCTTCACGCGTAATCGTAATGTCTTCATAACGAAGGCCAGCACTTACTACTAATGCGTCTATTGTCCACTCGTCTTGAACAAAAAAAGTACGCGCATCGGCACTATCTACACGGTTGCTATCTGAACCTGGGATACCTTGCGATGTTAGCGTCATACTTAAATCTTGATTTAACGTGTACGTATCTTGCCACTGAAAACGATCCATTTCGTCTTCGTGGTAACGTACGCCAACAGTCACGTAGTGATCGCCTGCAGGTATGTGTAACTCAGACTGAATACCTTTTGCTTGGTAATCACGGTTATTCGCTTTTACGCCAATACCCTCAATGCCTTCACTCGTTGGGTATGCTTCAAATTCGCTGTACTGCTCAAGCGTGCTTGTACCTACACTGCTTGCTTTATACCAGTTACGATGAAAATCGTTTAAGTAAGCGGTTGCTAATAACTCGTAACCTTCGCCAAATTGGTAAGCATAGTTAAGTTGGTAAGCATTATGGCGAGTGTTCATTTCATCGTTTTGCGATGCTGCATAACGACGATTAGGATTTGATTTGTAATCTTCTTCAGTTAAACCCATGTAAGTTTCGTCTGATTTTTCATCAGAGTACTTAATTTTTAGCTCTAGGCTGTGGGCGTCGTTTTTACCAAATGTATGGCCAAACTTTAGTAATAAATCTGTTTTTTCAAAGCCTGTGTTATCGCTACCTACTGGCAACTCTTTAAATCCGTCGGCGCCATAAGTAAATACTTCAATTAAACCTGCTGTGTTGTTTTTTTCTTTACCAAAGTAAGCGTGGCCTTTGTAATAACCATCACCACCAAGGGCTGCATCAACCATGCCTTTTGAGCTATTTGGCTCAGTTGGTAAGCTGCGAGAAAGTAAGTTTAAAACACCACCCGTAGTACGCGGACCATACTTAACAGAGGCAGCACCTTTTAATACTTCAATAGATTCCATACGACCCATAGTAGGGAAGTAGTAAGCAGAAGGTGCTGAGTAAGGAGCGGGTGCAACTAATACACCGTCTTCCATTACTGATATTTTATCGTTACGGCCAGTGCCTGTACCGCGCATACCAATGTTAGGGCGAAGGCCGTAGCCGTCTTCTTCTTGAACGTATACACCCGGAACAGACGCTAAAACACGTGAAATATCGGTAAATTTAAATTTTTGTAGCTCTTCGTCAGAAATAAACGTCGCAGAACCTGGAATATCGTTAATAGCCTGCTGTGAGCCAATAACGGTAATTTGTTCAAAGCGTTGATCTTGGTTTGAACTGCCTTGTGCCATTGCAGTAGTACTAAAAGACAAAGCAACCGCAGTTGCAAGGGTAGATACTAAAAACTTAGGGGTCATTGTGTGTCCTGATCATGTCAATTATCTTAATTGGCGTAATTTGAACACGTTAACGAATACGAATCAATGTTATTAACTGTTTAATAGTTTAGTTTTTTAGAATTAAAAACACCTACTTATGCTACTTTGTTAACTAAATTGTTTCTTTTGTATGGTGCTTTCAATTTAGCGTTCATTCTTAAGTATCGGTTTTGTGTATTTATTTAGCCAAGCCTTAGCGCTATAAATTCAGCGAGTTTGTCTACTGCGTGTTCCGACTCCCCACCGCTTTTTATTAAGCTAATGCCTATGCTACCAAGAGCTGGTAAATATTTACTTTGCGCCTGAAAATTAAGATCGCTCGGCACCGTACTTTTAGCCAGTACAGTAATACCTAAGCCTTCTTTTATGGCGGCTATTAATCCGGTTAAATCGGCATTGCTGTAAACAATTCGGTATTTTATATTGGCACTTTTAAGTGCATCTGTAGCGCGGCGCCTATAAATACAGCCCTCGGGTGCGGTGACTAAGGTTACTACCTCATTTTTTGCCTGTGCTAGGTCGCCCACCCATACTAGCTCGTCTTGCATAAAAATAGGGAACTTGTCTGAATTAAGGCGCTCGTTAAGCGCTAAAACAAGATCAAATTGATCTTGCCTGGAGGCCGACAGCAAATGTTTACTTAAACGCGATTTAACCTCCAGCGATACCTCAGGATAAAGCGAGACAAAATCACCAATAATTGAGGGTAAAATACGTGCTGCAAATTCACTAGGAATACCCAAGCGCACTTTACCGGTTATGCTTTCTGAGGTGAACTGCTGCAAAATAGCATCGTTATACTGCATCATTTGTTTTGCCATAGGCAAAAGTAGCTCACCGTACTGATTAAGCACCTGGCGCTGGCCCTGCTTTTTAAATAATTTATAACCGAGTAAATCTTCAAGGCGTTTAATTTGCAAGCTTACCGCAGGTTGCGATAACCCCAGTAGGTCGCCGGCTTTTGCAAATCCACCTACCTCAACAACCATTACAAAGGTACGCAAACTGTCGGTTGATATGTTTTTCATATTTAAAATTACAATTTATATAGCTACATATATAAGTATTATTTATCAATTGATAAATAATTACAATTTGTTGTTGTCACAGTGTCGCAATATACTTTTGGTATCAAAAATACACAGGTGTTTGTTATGACTTTTAACCCAATAATGTTTGCCCGCCACAGCAATGCTGCAAGTGCAGTTACTAATGCCGTGCAAGCAAATAACAACCTCGTTGTAATGGATTTTAGTGGCAGTGAAACCAGTGTATTTTTAAGCACTATTTTAGGGTTAGATCTCACAAAGCTTACAGCCAGCGGCTTAGGCCTAAAAGGCACGCTAGATGGTGATTTAAATTCTGATTACAGCTTTGCCGTTTATTACTTTAGCGAAACCGCATTTAGATTTGTATTACCGCACAGCGCAAGCTTGCAATTACAAGCACTGATAAACGAGCAGCAACTTCGTTTTGATATTGATTATGTACTACGTAGCGACCTTGCAACTCTTGCGCTGTGTGGAGCAAACGCATTTGATACCTTAATCAGCGCGTTTAAATTAACGCCAGGGCTGCGTTTATCTAACCCACAACTGTGTTATGGCGCGCAAAGCGGCGAAGTATTTATTACCGCCATAGATAAAAACGACGAACAGCACTTTGTGTTAGTAGCCAAGCAACAAGAACTACAAAAATGGCAACAGCACTTACAAGCACAAGGTTTTGCCCTAATGCAAAACGAAGCTGCCTAATACATAAAATAACCGGTAAACATAACCGTGTTTGCCTGTTTAATTAAATCTATTTAAGCCACGCCCGCACAGGGTTAATTTAAAAGTGAAGGAATGTTATGACTTCTAAAACTGTACTACATGCTAAGCACCTTGAAGCAGGCGCAAAAATGGTTGATTTTCATGGCTGGGAAATGCCAATCAACTACGGCTCACAAATAGAAGAACACAATGCAGTGCGTACCGATGCAGGTATGTTTGACGTATCACACATGACTATTGTTGATATTGAAGGCGAACAAGCAAAAGCATTTTTACGTAAGTTAGTAGCAAACGACGTAGCAAAATTAACCGTACCAGGTAAAGCGCTTTACACGGGCATGCTTAACGAGCAAGGCGGCGTAATCGACGATTTAATTATTTACTACTTTAGCGAAACGTTTTATCGCTTAGTGGTAAATTCTGCCACCCGCGAAAAAGATTTAGCTCACTTAGCTAAAGTATCTGCCGACTTTACAGTAACCGTAACTGAGCGCCCAGAGTTTGCAATGATTGCAGTACAAGGCCCTAACGCTAAAGCAAAAACAGCCACTCTTTTAAATGCCGAGCAACAAGCAGCCGTTGAAGGCATGAAGCCATTTTTTGGTGTACAAGTAGGTGATTTATTTATTGCCACAACGGGTTATACTGGCGAAGACGGTTACGAAATAGTAGTACCGAACGAGCAAGCAGCCGATTTATGGCAACAACTGCTAGATGCAGGTGTAGCGCCAGCCGGTTTAGGTGCACGCGACACGCTACGCTTAGAAGCAGGTATGAACCTTTACGGCCTAGATATGGACGAAAGCGTATCGCCACTTGCAGCTAACATGGCATGGACCATTGCATGGGAACCAGAAGATCGTGACTTTATTGGTCGTGACGTACTTGTTAAGCAACGCGCCGAAAAAAGCACCCATAAACTTGTTGGTTTAGTGCTTGAAGAAAAAGGCGTATTGCGTAGCGGCTCAAAAGTAATTGTTGAAGGTGGAGAAGGGGTAATTACCTCAGGTACTTTCTCACCAACGCTTGGTTTTAGTGTAGCCCTTGCACGTGTACCGCGTTCAACAGGGGATACAGCCCAAGTAGAAATGCGCAAAAAATTAGTTAACGTTAAAGTAGTAAAGCCTAGCTTTGTACGTAACGGCAAATCAATCATTTAAAAATTTGGTTATACCAATCACAATAATTATTGTGATTGGTATCCTCCCAATCTAAACCAAAGGAACAAAATAATGAGCAATATCCCTAGCGATTTAAAATACGCCTCTTCTCACGAGTGGGTTCGCAACGAAGGTGACGGTACATTTACTGTGGGTATTTCTGAGCATGCGCAAGAGCTGCTTGGCGACATGGTATTTGTAGAACTACCAGAAGTAGGCGATGCAGTAGATGCAGGCGAAGATTGTGCAGTAGCAGAGTCGGTTAAAGCTGCATCAGACATTTACGCACCAGTTGGCGGCGAAATTGTTGCGATTAACGAAGAGCTAGAAGACGCACCAGAAACGGTTAACAACGACCCATACGGTGACGGCTGGTTATTCCGCATTAAAGCAACTGACGAGTCAGAGCTTGAAAACCTACTTAGCGCAGAAGACTACGCTAACACAATCGACGAAGAGTAATACTCTAAGTAGATGACAAAAGCCCCATTCACAGTTTTTGGGGCTTTTATGATTTAACGGCCTACTTCCCATACACAGTACGTTATTAAATCATCACATATTTTAATCAATACTAATCACCCGTTAGTATTTAGGATCATAGGAATCTAGACGCATGTCAAACGCCAAATCTCTTGAACAGTTAGAGCAAAAGCAAGATTTTATTCGCCGCCACATTGGGCCAAGCCCAGCACAAGTAAGCGATATGCTAAGTGCTTTAGAAGTATCAAGTGTGCAAGAGCTGATCGACCAAACTGTACCTGCAAGCATTCGCTTAGCGCAGCCATTAACAGTTGGCGAAAGCCGTACTGAAGTTGAAACACTAAGCTACTTAAAATCGGTAGCAAGCAAAAATAAAGTTTTCAAATCGTACATTGGCCAAGGCTACCACCCAACGCACGTACCGCACGTAATTTTACGTAACGTACTAGAAAACCCTGGTTGGTATACTGCGTACACGCCGTACCAGCCAGAAATTGCGCAAGGGCGTTTAGAATCATTATTAAACTTCCAAACTATGACCCTAGATTTAACAGGCCTTGATTTAGCAAGCGCCTCGTTACTTGACGAATCAACCGCTGCTGCTGAGGCAATGGGCCTTGCAAAACGCGTATCTAAAGCTAAAAAAGCCAATGCCTTTTTTATTGCCGACGACGTACACACACAAACTATTGACGTAGTAAGCACCCGTGCTGAGCAGTTTGGTTTTGAAATCATTGTAGGTAAAGCAGAAGATGCCGTTAACCACGACATTTTTGGCGCACTTTTCCAATACCCAACTACATCAGGTGAAGTAGTCGATATAACCGACCTAATTGCTGGCGTACAAAGCAAAAAGGCCATTGCCTGTGTTGCTGCCGACATTATGAGCTTATTACTATTAAAAGCGCCGGGTAAATTAGGTGCCGACGTAGTACTTGGTTCGGCTCAGCGTTTTGGTGTACCTATGGGTTACGGCGGACCACACGCTGCATTTTTTGCAACGCGTGACGCATATAAACGTTCATTACCAGGGCGTATTATTGGTGTATCTAAAGACCGTTTAGGTAACGATGCACTGCGTATGGCCATGCAAACGCGCGAACAACACATTCGCCGCGACAAAGCCAACTCAAACATTTGTACAGCGCAGGTACTACTTGCCAACATGGCAGCGTTTTACGCGGTGTACCACGGCCCACAAGGCTTAAAAACTATCGCGCAGCGTATACATCGCTTTGCTGATATTTTAGCTGCTGGCCTAAAAGCTAAAGGTATTGCACTTAAACACAGCACCTGGTTTGATACGCTAACAGTAGTTAGCGACAGCAAAGACGACGTAATAGCGCGTGCACTTGCCAAAGGCGTTAACTTTGCCACAAACCACAACGGCGAATACTCTATTTCGGTTTCAGAAACTACAACACGCGCCGATGTAGCTGAGTTATTTGATATTGTACTAGGTGAAGGCCATGGCTTAAGCGTAGATAGTATTGCAGCCGATATTGAAGCAAACGGTAGCGACTCTATTCCAGCTAGTTTAGTACGTGATGACGAAGTATTAACGCATCCAAACTTTAATAGCTACCACAGCGAAACAGACATGCTTCGCTACATTAAGCGCCTAGAAAACAAAGATTTAGCGCTTAACCACTCAATGATCTCGTTAGGTTCATGTACCATGAAACTAAACGCGACCGCTGAGATGATCCCAATTACATGGCCTGAATTTGCAAACTTGCACCCATTCTGCCCGCTCGATCAGGCCGAAGGTTACCAAATAATGATTAACGAGCTGCACGACTGGCTAGTTAATATTACTGGGTACGATGCCGTTTCACTACAGCCAAACTCTGGCGCACAAGGTGAATACGCAGGCTTAATTGCTATTCGTAAATACCACGAGTCGCGCGGCGATGCGCACCGTAACGTATGTTTAATTCCAAGCTCAGCGCACGGTACTAACCCTGCATCTGCGCAAATGGCCAGCATGAAAATTGTAGTGGTTGATTGCGATAAAAACGGTAACGTAGACATGGCCGACCTAAAAGCGAAAGCCGAAGAAGTGTCTGAAAACTTATCGTGCATCATGATCACATACCCATCTACACACGGCGTTTACGAAGAAACCATTCGCGAAATTTGTGACATTGTGCACGAGCACGGCGGCCAAGTTTACATGGACGGCGCAAACATGAACGCGCAAGTAGGCGTAACAAGCCCAGGCTTTATTGGCTCAGACGTATCGCACTTAAACTTGCACAAAACGTTTTGTATTCCGCACGGCGGCGGCGGCCCAGGTGTAGGCCCAATTGGTGTTAAATCGCACCTTGCGCCATTTATGCCAAACCACAGCGTAATTAACGTACCGGGTACAAACATTAACAACGGTGCAGTATCAGCAGCGCCTTACGGCTCAGCCGCTATTTTACCTATTTCATGGGCTTACATTACCATGATGGGCTCAGAGGGCTTAAAACAAGCCACTGAAATGGCGATCGTTAATGCTAACTACTTAACACACGAGTTAAGCCAGCACTTCCCAATTTTATACCGTGGCCGTAACAACCGCGTTGCGCACGAATGTATTGTTGACCTACGCCCACTTAAAGAGCAATCAGGCATTACTGAAATGGACGTAGCTAAGCGCTTGCAAGATTACGGCTTCCATTCACCAACCATGTCATTCCCAGTAGCGGGCACGTTAATGATTGAGCCAACTGAATCTGAATCAAAAGGCGAAATAGACCGCTTTATCGAAGCTATGGTGTCAATCAAAGGCGAAATCGACAAAGTAATCTCTGGCGAATGGTCAATCGAAAACAACCCACTTGTGTTTGCACCGCATACACAAGCTGATGTGTTAGGTAACGAATGGGACCGCGCGTACGACCGTTTTTACGCAGCCTTCCCAGTACCAAGCGTTGCTAAAGATAAGTTTTGGCCAACGGTTACACGTATAGATGATGTATACGGCGACCGTAACTTAGTATGTTCATGCCCAGCGGTTGAGACTTATCGCGACTAAGATCACAGACTAATTTTTTAACCTTTAATGGATAGTAAGCTCCATTATAGTTTGGGAATTTATCAAAATTATAAAAGCCGTTGCAGCAATGCAACGGCTTTTTTGTGCGTGGTGATTCGCCATAAATTATATGAACGTAGGTTGGGTAGAGTGAAACGAAACCCAACGAATCACAAATATACTTACTCGCTCAAAAGCCAAGAGTATGTGTTATTTATTGTAGGCGTTTAGCTTGCTGACGCGCGGGCGACAGCCCGAATAAGTATTTGAATAGGTGTTTGAGGTTATTATCACCGATAATGTGAATGCGTTTCGTACTTTTAAAGATTAGAAACCTTATTCAAGGTTTTTTGCCAGGTTGCTGGCGGCAACCAAGGGGCGGCTACCGCCGACCGCCCCTTGGAACCCCACGGCGCCCCGAGCATCACGCTTAATCCTTCAAAACACAATTGATTTGAACGTAAACGGCGAAGATAGGCCATCCATGGCCTAGTTCCGCCTTATCGCGCATCCATGCGCGACATTACTCATCAATTGCTTATTTTCAGGGTGTGATGACGGGGAAGGGTGTTAAACGTGACGGTGGTGTTTAGTCTTAGCAAAATGCGAGTGGATGAGCTAGTGGATTTCATTGCTTGATTATGTTTTGTTTATTGACATATCAGGGTAATTGCTTTCTCTTTTATTCAAATCGATTATAGCTATTGAATCTAAAATATATGGGGTTATTATGTAATAAAATAGTTGCAAAGGATAATGGTATGAGCAGTAATAAAATGGAGATTCAACTTGAATCTATCATGCATAATACACCAGATGGAATTGAGATGGGGGTTATGGCAGATGGAACCCCATACCTAGGTGCTAGAGGGCTAGCTGCTTTATGTGGTACAGCTCCGAGTAATATAATTACATTGATAAAAGAGTGGGATGAGCAAAAGTATCGCCCTAGAGGTCAGATAATTAAAAAACTGATTGAAGAACAGGGCGGTAGATCTTCAGGTCTTTACACACCAATTAAAGTAAAAGGAAAAAGTTATCATGCTATTAACGAAATTAATTGCATGGCTATACTTGAATATTATGCCTTTGAATCTCAATCGCCATCAGAACAGGCGAAGCGGAATTATAGAAGTCTAGCCAGATTAACGTTACGAGCTTTTATTTATGAAAGAACTGGATATGACCCTGTAGAACAAGTTCCTAAATATTGGCAGATTTTTCATGAAAGAATAACACTTAATGAGGTGCCTTCGGGGTATTTTAGTGTATTCGAAGAGATAGCTAGCCTTTTGATTACGGGGATCCGAAAAGGAATGCCATTCGACCAAAATAGTATGCCTGATATAAGTGTAGGACAAGGCTGGGGTAAGGTTTGGAGAGAAAGTGAATTTGATATTGCCTATGGTAAAAGAGTAAAACATTTACACAAGTTTCCATCTGATTTTCCTCAAAAAGATCCTGAGGCATGGATTTATCCAGTAAAGGCTTTAGGTGAATTTAGGGAATGGTTCGATGATACGTATTTAAGGATGAAGTTTCCAAAATATTTAGCTACCAAAGCTAAAGCTGGCAACCTACCTAATTTAGATATAAAAAGCTTAGTTGAAGCCGTTCAACCAGTTAGGTTAGAAGGTAATAAATAAAAAACAAAGGTCTCTCCCATTAGAAAATTCCGGTCAAGCAGACAGCTGTGTTTACTTGATCTTTTTATTCAAAAACCAAGTGTTCTTATTATTTAAACTCAATTTAAATATGACTATGCACCTCGTAATAACGTCGATTGATGGGTGACCCTTTTATTTCTTTTACTTTGGTCTTTTGAGTTTACAAAACCTCACTAAATACGTCTATGTTATTTATAAAGCCTAAGACTATTTTGCTAATTAAATAGTTATTTAATGCTATCTCATTTAGGGTTAATATTAGGTACTACATAAAACAATAATAAAAGTAAGAAGCAACGTGCCCCTGCTTAAGAGGTATACATGGAAGATGCATTCATAGCCGTATTTGCAAATGCCGGCGTTATATTAATTTTAGCTTTAACATTAAAAGCATTTAATAAAGTCGATATAAATATAGCGTGGTCTTTAATCTCATTAGGCATTTTTACGTGTTACGTTTTTGCTTTATTTAGAGGCGCCGAGGTTATTCCTTTAGATATATTTTTTGCTGATTTGTCTTGGAATTGGTCTGGCAAGATAGCTGTAATTATCCTGTGGGGAGGTGTAATCCTAGCCTTAGCGAAATATAAACATGGCTTTCGTATTGCTGATGCTGGTTTTACTTTCAAACAAAGTGAAGGCTCTTTAAAACCTGCTTTTATTGTTTTGTGCTTGTTTGTAATTCTCCAAGCCATTGTTTCATGGTTCTGGAGTGGAGAGCCTCGCTATGATTTAGAAACATTACTTTATCAAGCAACCATGCCAGGGTTTGACGAAGAACCGATGTTTAGAGGGGTCTTACTATTTTGTATTTCCTTGGCAATAGTATCTAAGCGATACAGTTTGGTAAGCGCGCCGATAAATATAGGTGGATTACTTTTAGTTTTATTATTTGGCTTGGTGCACGGCGTTATGTTTAACGATGGCGAGTGGTATTTTTCGTTTACCTCTATTTTATTAACTGGAGGTTATGGCTTTATTTTACTGTGGCTAAGAGAGCGAACGGGAAGCTTGGTATTTCCAATTCTCGCCCATAATAGCGTTAACGTTGTTGGGCAATTAATTTAGGGTGAGGTTAAAACGTTTAGTTGCGCTAGATATTCCAAAATCAGCAAGGTCAGGTTTTTCTTTTTGCCTTTCGTGATTAAGGAAAAGTGCAAAACTGCCCCAGTAACCCCATTTAAAAAAAGGGCAATAATATTGCCCTTGTGTATGCGCTTAAACTTATTTTTATAACCCATAGCGCGACTACGTTTTGCTCTAGCCCTTCTTTAGTCATCAGGGCCTTTTAAAGTAAACACTAAATGTTTACGCATATCTTTTAAAATAACGCCTTTTTTAAGCATTGCGGCGCTTAAGCGCTTTTGCCATTTTAATAAATCAGGCTCTGCGGCTGCTAAAGCTTGTTCGTTTTCAAACTGAAAACAAAGCAGTAGTGAACTTGGAAATAAGTGATATTCCACATCAAACCAGCACTGCAACATACCAGGGATTTCTTCGCGCCCTTGTGCTTCTAGTTTATCGGCAACGTTAAGCACAAGTGCTTGTTGTTTTACTTGCACTGCAGAGAGTTTTTTCATTATTAAAATCCAAATTAGCGGCTAATACATACAGCCAGAATGCGGGCATTATACGCAAGCTTGTAGCTATGCAACAACCGTAGGTTGGTTAGAGCGAAGCGAAACCCAACGCACAGCCAATGTAATAGCCACAGCTAAAGATAAATACAATGTTATTTATTGTAGGCGCTTAGCTTGCTAGCGCGTTGGCCGAAAGCGGGCACTATTTGGTTTTACATGTAGAGGGAGTTTGTTTTCTTTTTTTAAGCAGGAAAACGTATCTATATTACTATTACTCCCTCCAAAAGAACGATTCCCACACCGAAAATAAAAACGACACTATTTTGCTAAAAGCTAAAAGCTAAAA
>NZ_DCYU01000028.1:0-4338 GCF_002331165.1 Pseudoalteromonas sp. UBA2102 | reverse complement strand
CTTGATATGGGCGCATTGCTTGCCGGCACTAAATACCGTGGCGACTTTGAAAAACGCTTTAAGAGCCTGTTAAAAGAGTTACAAGCTAAACCTAACTCAATATTATTTATTGATGAAATACACACTATTATTGGTGCAGGTGCTGCATCGGGTGGTGTTATGGATGCATCTAACTTACTTAAACCGCTACTTTCGAGCGGGCAGTTACGTTGTATGGGCTCAACCACTTACAATGAGTACAAAAATATTTTTGAAAAAGACCGTGCGTTAGTACGCCGTTTCCAAAAAATTGATGTACTTGAACCGAGTGTGGCTGATACCACTAAAATTTTAAATGGTTTAAAAGAGCGTTATGAAGAACACCATGGCATTCGTTACACGCAGAAAGCACTAAAAGCAGCTGCAGAGTTAAGTGCTAAATACATTAATGAGCGTCACTTACCTGATAAAGCCATTGATGTAATAGACGAAGCTGGTGCTAACCAGCGTTTACAGCCAAGCTCTAAGCGCAAAAAAACCATTGGTGTATCAGATATTGAATCAATCATCGCCAAAATGGCCCGTATTCCGGCGCAAAGTGTGTCATCTACTGATAAAGAAACCCTCAAAAATCTTGATCGTAATCTTAAAATGTTGGTGTTTGGGCAAGATCAATCTATTGATGCGCTTACCTCAGCTATTCGCTTATCGCGATCTGGACTTGCAAACGAAGACAAGCCAGTAGGCTCGTTCTTATTTGCTGGACCTACAGGTGTTGGTAAAACAGAGGTGACTAAACAGCTTGCTAAGTGTATGGGCGTAGAGTTTATTCGCTTTGATATGTCAGAGTATGTTGAGCGCCATGCAGTGAGCCGTCTAATTGGTGCGCCTCCTGGGTATGTTGGTTTTGAACAAGGTGGTTTACTCACCGAAGCCGTTATTAAAAATCCCCATGCAGTTGTGTTATTGGATGAAATTGAAAAAGCCCATCCAGATATTTACAACATACTACTGCAAGTCATGGATCACGGTACGTTAACCGATAACAATGGTCGTAAAGCGGACTTTAGAAACGTGGTTGTGGTTATGACAACCAATGCCGGTGTGCAAGAAACAACACGCAAATCGATTGGCTTTACCGAGCAAGATCATACGCATGATGCAATGAGCGAAATTAACAAGGTATTTTCACCCGAATTTAGAAACCGCTTAGATAATATTATTTGGTTTAACCACCTTGAAAAAGAGGTTATCTTGCAAGTGGTTGACAAGTTTGTAGTTGAGCTGCAAGCACAACTAGATAAAAAGTCGGTTAACCTTGAACTGACCTCTAAAGCGCGTGAATGGTTAGCAGACAAAGGCTACGACAAAGCGATGGGGGCACGCCCAATGGCACGTGTTATTCAAGATGAGCTTAAAAAGCCGTTGGCTAATGAAATACTCTTTGGTGAGCTGGTTGATGGCGGTACTGTTAAAGTGTCAGTTAAAGATAAGAAAATTAACTTTGACTATGAAAGCAATTTAGCACCCGCTTAAATAAGAGCATTCACTCATAATACCCATCCGCTAAACAGTAACTTAATTATGCGAATGGGTATACAAACTAGCCTGCGCGATACGCGTGGGCTTTTTTTGCCTTTTTATAGGCAACAAAAAACCCAGCAAAAGCTGGGTTTTTTGTTTATTAAATGTAATTGCTAGTCAGTACCATCAATTACATTTAATAAACGCTTTAAGCTAGTTATTCACTAGCCAAAAACTAAATCTCGTTTACGCACTTAGCGAGCACGGAATACGATACGACCTTTCGATAAATCGTAAGGCGTCATTTCTACCGTTACTTTATCGCCGGTTAAAATACGGATGTAGTTTTTGCGCATTTTACCTGAAATATGAGCCACAACTACGTGACCATTTTCTAGCTCAACTCGGAACATTGTATTTGGTAAAGTATCAAGGACAGTCCCTTGCATTTCGATTACGTCTTCTTTCGCCATGTTTAGCGTAACACCTCTTTAATAGTTAAACGCTGCAGATTTTGCCCAAAATACGCCAATAAGTAAAGGCGCAGCGGGCATTTTTGCAAATTAAATAGCCAACCACTGGTCATTAACGTGTTTTTGCGCGGGTAAAAACTGAGTTTTGTATTTCATTTTGGTGCATTCATCGATTTGGTAGCCTAAATACACAAATTCTTTATTTTGTTGTTTGGCAAATTCGAGCTGCTGTAAAATCATCACAGTGCCTAAACTGTAGTGCTCAAAGTCGGGATCGAAAAACGTATAAATAGCTGAAACAGCATTATCCATACAATCGGTTACGGCTACTGCAACTAAAGTGTCTTGGTGCCAAAGTTCAATAAACGTTATTTCTAGCCAGCTACAAAATAAAAAACTTTGAAATTGCTCTATATTAGGGGGGAACATAGTGCCATCGCTGTGACGTAATGAAATGTATTTACTATAAAGTGGGTAATATTCTTCGCGCTTAGCCTGGGTGTATTTAACTTTAAAGTGTGCTTTTACTTTATTGAGTTTTCGTTTTTGGGATTTTGAAGGGGTAAACTCTTGAGCTAACACGCGTACAGAATTACAGGCACTACACGAAGGGCAATGAGGTCGGTAAATTTGGTTACCGCTACGCCTAAAGCCGAGCGATAAAAGCATCTCAAATTTTTGCGTGCTGTAACAGGTAGGGTCAAGGATTACCAATAATTGTTCTTGCCTGTCAGGTAAATAGCTACAAGCAAACTCTTGGCTAAGGCCTACGCGAGAAGGTATGTGCTCACTCATAAATTGCTATTAACTCCTGTGGCTGCCACATCATCGGGTTGAGGCTGTAAGAACCTGCTAATTTAAGTCTAGTCAAAAATTCTGAGCGAGGGATCACTTTTGCACCTAAAGAGGTTAAATAGGGGTTTTCTAGTTGGCAGTCAATAAAATGTGCATTATGGCGTTTTAACCAATTAACTAACGCCCACATGGCCAGTTTTGAGCAATTAGTATGATGATGAAACATCGACTCGCCACAAAAAATGCCATTTTGCATAATGCCATAAAGCCCACCGGCAAGTTCGCCGTTTTGCCATACCTCAACACTATGCGCAATTTTAGCGTCATGTGCAGCAATATAAGCGCTTAACATGTCGTTAGTTATCCACGTGCCTTCGGTGTCTATACGTTGCTCACAGCACGCTTCTATCACCTCAGCAAAGGCATTGTTAATGGTTACTTTTACTGGGTGCTTTTTTAAATGTTTACGCAAGCTTTTACTTATACGAAAGTCATTTAGCTCTACAATGCCGCGTTCACTTGGCGACCACCACATAATGGGCTCACCTTCGCTAAACCACGGAAAAATCCCCATTTTATAGGCATTACTTAATCGCTTTACAGATAAATCGCCGCCTATGGCAAGCAGTCCATCGGGGGAGGTGAGTGCATATTCGGGATTTGGAAATGCTATATCGGTTTCACTGAGTTGGTATAGCTGGTTTCTCATAGAGGGCTTAACTTATTAATTATCATAAAAGTGTAACTACATTTTAGGCATAAAAAAAGGCTGAATTATCAGCCTCTTTTAAAATATTTAACGTGATTACAGATTATCTAAGAAACGTTCTGCATCTAGGGCTGCCATACAACCTGTACCTGCAGATGTAATTGCTTGACGGTAAATGTGATCAGACACGTCACCTGCGGCAAATACGCCAGGTACACTTGTTTGAGTAGCGTTACCGTTAAGACCAGACTCAACCACTAAATAGCCGTCTTTCATCTCTAGTTGGCCTTCAAACATGTCGGTGTTTGGCTTATGGCCGATAGCAATAAACACACCGGCTAAGTCAAGCTCTTCGGTTGAATCAGATTGCGTATCTTTAATACGAACGCCAGTTACGCCCATGTCATCGCCAAGAACTTCGTCTAGCGTGCGGTTGTAATGTAATACTACGTTACCATTTTGTGCTTTTTCGTTAAGACGATCAGCAAGAATTTTTTCACTGCGGAAGCTATCACGACGGTGAATAACGTGTACTTCATCCGCAATGTTAGATAAGTAAAGCGCTTCTTCTACTGCTGTGTTACCACCCCCTACAACGGCAACTTTACGCCCTTTATAGAAAAAACCATCACACGTAGCACATGCAGATACACCACGACCTTGAAAGTTAGTTTCAGACTCTAAGCCTAAGTATTTAGCCGACGCACCTGTGGCAATAATTAATGCATCACATGTGTAAGTACCTTGGTCGCCAGTAAGCGTGAAAGGGCGCTTAGACACATCTACTTTATTAATGTGGTCAAACACAATTTCCGTTTCAAAGCGCTCAGCGTGCTCTTTCATACGGTCCATTAATGC
>NZ_DCYU01000027.1:0-12984 GCF_002331165.1 Pseudoalteromonas sp. UBA2102 | reverse complement strand
CGCAGCCCCGCGCGAGCCTAATGCACCATCGGCATATACTTTTACACTGCGGATAGACATAAACGATGCTGCATCTTGATAGCGCCCTGCCTGAAGCATGTGCTTTAAATCGGGGCTAGCAGCACTTAGCATGGCGACTATTCTTAGTGGCAAATTACCTTGCTCGCTGCGCTCTTTGTAAACTTCCCAGGTGGTTTTATCGATACCGGCATCGTGAGTAGAGGTAATGCCTAAGCTTAATAAGTGCGCGCCTGCGGCATCTAACGAGTCGCTTATAGCTTGTTTTGAAGGGGCGCTCATATGCTGGGTAATTAACGACTCGGCCTTATCAACAAAAATACCAGTTGGATTGCCAAATTCATCTTTAATAATTTCGCCGCCGTCAGGGGCTTGAGTTGCTGCGGTAATACCGGCCAGCTCTAAGGCTTTGCTGTTAACCCAAATTGCATGGCTGTCAACGCGCGAAAGTACCACTGGACGGTCATTGACTGCTTTGTCTAAGTCTTTGGCGGTAGGAAAGCGCGTGTCGCTCCAAAGCTCTTGGTTCCAGCCTCGCCCTAATATCCAGCCTTGTTTATTTTTCGCAAATTGTTCTAGCTTTGTGGTTATTTCAGCGACCGATTTAGCGCCGCGTACATCAAGTTGCGATAAGTTATCGCCAAGGCCAATTACATGCCCGTGAGCGTCAATCAACCCTGGCAGTAACGTATTACCTTTGGCATCAATAAGTGTGGCATCAGGAAAAGTGCTTTTAAGCGTATCATCTCCAGTTTTAACAACTTTACCGTTTTTAATCACTAAAGTAGAAAACGTTTGAATACCACCTTGGTATAAGGGGGTGTAACCATTAGCGTTGTAAATGACCTGCGTTTGCGCAATCGCAGTGCTGCTTACAAATAAGCCGGCAAGCAGTAGTGGGTTAAATAGTTTTTTGAGTTGCATAAGTTGGTTATTTTTTATTGTTAGTAAAATAACACTAGCAAACTCACTTTTAGAATACCAATATGTTGAGGTAGATAGCTTAAAAGCGTAAGGGCTGTTAAAAATTTAGCGCTTACGCTTATAAAAAAGAGTTACTTACTGGCGTATATGCCATATTCCGAAAGGGTAAGTCTGCCGTCTTTATCTTTATCATAGCTTGAAAAACGCGACCAAAGGGCGGGGTCAATGGCGGTTTCTGAACGGGTTAAAAAGCCATCCTGGTTACGGTCAAACTTTTCAAATTTATCGGCAACTTCTGTACTTTGGCCAAGGCTTACATCGCTAAAAAGGCCCAGCGCAACAAGCGCTAAATAGCTTACGGTCTTCATACTTATACTCAGTAAAGGTTATTGGTTAAATAGTCTTTAAACTCAAGAAGCGAGATTTGTTTGTCTTGGTTTTTATCCCAGCGAGTAAAGGTGCTGAGTAGCTGAGGCTGTGGCTCTAATTCGTCTTCTGTTAAGAAGCCGCTTTTATTGGCATCAAGGTGATCAAAACGTTGTTTAACATCTAACGCAACAGCATTAAAGCTGATCATAGTAATAGCGATAACACTAAAAAAAACACACTTCATGGTTTTCCTTCCAACATACAGTGTTTGTAGATTAATAAAAAAAGCACTTGCCATAATTTAACTTCCCAACATTAAATCCGTTTACACATTCCCTCAGGGATTATGGCAAATGCTTTTGAAACCTACCTTACTAGGTAAAAGCTTAAGTAAAACTTAATTAACTTCAGCTGTGGATAATAAATCTATTTTAAGCAGCCCGTTTAGCGCTAACTGATTAAAATTCTAGCCAGAGAAAAAGGTTTAAATATCGTTACTATTGAGTTTGTTATTAAAGCGCTTAATCACAATTAAGGTTTAAAATTTTGAAACTCTTCTTTAGAAATTTTCTTGTCTTGGTTTTCATCTAAATCGGCAAATTGCCTCATTACTTCTTTATCTTGTTTGGCTTCTGCAAGCGATACTGCTCCATCCATATCTTTGTCTAAATGAGCAAAGCGAATGTTGACAGAAGAGGCTAAAGCCGTGGCGCTAATGGCTAAAAACATTAATGCAAATGCTGCAATAAGTTGTTTCATAATCATGTTCCCTAATTAAATGAATTTACTGAATAAACTTTTTGAATTCACTTAGCGACAACTGGCCATCTTGGTTAGTGTCTATTTGTGAAAAGTTTTCGTGTAGTACGGCATCTTCACCCGCTTCTGATTCGCTAAGTGTGCCGTTACTGTCTTTATCTAGCTCATTAAAAGTAGCTTGAACGTCCATAGCTATTGCATCTGTGCCCATAAACCCAAAAGCCAGCATGGGTAAAATTATTAAAAAGCGGTTGTTCATTTAATTTCCTTATTGATTAAAGTTGCACTCACTATTACAAAAATAATGCCAATTTAAATAGGTGTTTAAAATCAATGGTTTATATTTTTTATGGGGCGCTGGTCGGAATTTTTTACTTAAATGTGTGTTATTTTTGCAACAGGCGGTACGTGCTGTTAGTCGTTAATATAGTTATCAATAGCTTAGGGTGTTGCTAAATGGCAACAAGTGGTTATATTGGGTTAAATATAGAAGTTGATTCAGCGAGAGTATAAGGTAAGTAACTAAAATAGGACGCTTAAAATAATAAAAGGAAATGATAATGCCTGTAACGTTGGCTAAAAAGTATCGTGCAATGCTTAATTGGCGGCCTAACTTAATAGGTCAGTTTATAATTAGTATGCTGCTGTCGTTACTGCCGCTTAGTTTGGTGGTTATTGTTTTTTTAAATGCGTTAAACAAACAGCTCGCTGTTACCCAGCTTATTGTTAGTAATAATTACCAAGTTACTAAGTCGTTTAATTTTTTAAAGCAAGAGCTTAATAGCCTAGAGCGGGCAACGCGACAAAACTGGGTGTTAAAAAGCGAGTCGCTCGACACGTTAATAAACGAAAAATGGCAATCCTCCTTACAAACAATCGACACGCTCAGCCAAGCCAGTGCCACACAGCAATACACTATGCAGTGGCGCCGCTTAGCAACAACATTGCGTAGCACTCATCAAGCTTTAATTGAAAATAACCAACAAGATGCTGCATTGTTTGTGCCTATTAGCGATTTAGTGGCTGAGCTTACGGTGTGGTTGCGCGATACGAATGCAGCACAAATTCAAAACAACCAAAGTGAATTAAGTACTTTACAAAGCTCGTTTATTAACTGGTTAGTGGCGCTTATTCCGCTTACTTTACTAGTGGGTGGGGGCTTTTTATGGCGCATAAGTAAGCGCTTAAAAGGGCTTACGTCGGTAATAGATAAACTAGGACAAGGCCACTGGCAGCAAAAAATTGCAGTGCAAGGCTCAAGTGAGCTGGTGGAATTAGGCGAAAAACTACAATGGGTGCAAGAGCAGCTACATATGCTTGAGCAACAAAAAGATACCTTTTTACGCCATGTAACCCACGAGCTTAAAACGCCGTTGGCTTCAATGGTCGAGGGCACCGATTTACTTAGTGATGAAATAGTCGGCCCCATTACAAAAGAGCAGCAAGCCGTACTGGAGCTTATTAGCCAATCTATGGTGCGTCTGCGTACTATGATTGACAGCCTACTTAGTTATAACGCTATCAGAACCAGTAAAGACAGCGTTAGCGAAGTCGAATTTGGCAATTTAATAAATAAAATAAACAGCCATTTTGAGCACCGCTTAACGGCTAAGCAGCAACGCTTAAACTGGCACAACAGCATAACAAAACAGCCACTTGCATTACCCGCAGAGCTGATAGAAATGACCCTCATCCAGCTCATTTCTAATGCGTTAAAATTTTCAAATACAGGGCAAAGTGTTGATGTAACCTTAGCGCTTGAGCAAAAGCTATTAATAATGCAAGTGCGCGATGAAGGCTGTGGTATTAAAGAGCAAGAAAAAACCCAGATATTCAGCGCATTTTACCAAGGCAAGCATAATAAAGATGTTACGCTGCAAGGCAGTGGCTTAGGTTTAACCATAGTAAAAGAGTCGGTTGAGCAGTTACAAGGCCAGCTTAGTGTTGAGCATAACCAGCCCCAAGGCTGCTTATTTACAATAAAAATACCTTTAATTAATCAAGGAGTTTAATAGCATGCGTACGCGTTTAATAGCTATTTTATGTGTGCTCAGTAGTACGGTTGTTTTAGCTGGGTGTGAAACAAATAACACACAAACAGCAGCAGTGTCGCAGGAGGTTAAGCCTGCAAAAAATGCGGTGCCAAATCCTAAAAAGCGCCCTAAAAGTGACCCCGTTTACCCCAGCGCAGAACGTGTTGTTGCATGGCATGCTAATCAATGTGGCGGTTTTAAAGTAAAACCAAGCCTACATACTTATTTAGGTGAAAAAGAGCTAAAACGTTTTTTTAAATTCATGTGTGTTAACACCACAAGTGCGCCAGAGGAGGTGATGACACGATTACAAAAACTCGATTTAGCCTACTTTTGGCCTGAGCCAATAAAACAATATTTATGGCTTCAAAAGCAACATGTTACTCGGCAAATAAATGCCCTAAAAGAGCAGCAGGCGTTAAATGACAAAATGCAGCAAACGTTATCGTCTTTAGCCACCATAGAGCAGCAGCTGTTACTACGCGAAGACACTAAGGAGCAGTAATTATGGCAACACACACACCACAAGGTGCAAAAGTATTACTCGTTGATGACGATGCAAGTTTACTTAAATTACTCGCGCTAAGAATCGAGTCTAAAGGGTATGAAGTAACAACCTGCGAAAGCGGCATACTTGCATTACAAATTCTTAAAAACCAAGTGTTTGATGCAGTTATAACAGACCTGCGTATGGACGAAATGGACGGCATGGCCTTACATCGCCAATTACAAAGCCGCTACCCAGCACTGCCGGTTATAATGATGACAGCGCATGGCTCTATACCCGATGCGGTGGAGGCGACAAAACAAGGCATTTTTGCGTTTATTACAAAACCGGTAGATAAAGACGAGCTGTTTGACAGCCTAGCCAAAGCCATTGAAATACATGGCGTAAACGCAGAAGAATCGCCCCAAAAAAGCAATATAGTAACGCGCAGTGGCGCTATGTTGCACCTCCTTGAGCAAGTAAAGTTACTGGGGCCAACCCAAGTAAATGTACTTATTTCTGGCGCCAGCGGCACAGGTAAGGAGCTGCTGGCTCAGGCGATTCATCAACACAGCCATGTAAGCGAAGGACCTTTTGTGGCCATTAACTGTGGCGCAGTGCCTGGGGAGCTTTTAGAGTCAGAATTATTTGGCCATAAAAAAGGCGCATTTACAGGGGCGGTGAAAGATCACCAAGGTTTATTTCAGCAAGCTCAAGGCGGCACCTTATTTTTAGATGAAATTGGCGATATGCCGCTTAATTTACAAGTTAAGTTACTGCGTGTACTGCAAGAAAAAACCATACGCCCGGTGGGCTTTCAAGAAGAAATTCCTATTGATGTGCGCATTGTATCGGCCACTCACAAAAATTTACCCGATGCGATTAGCAATCAACAATTTAGGGAAGATTTATACTACCGGCTAAATGTTGTTAATTTAAAATTACCGCCGCTGTGTGAGCGCCGAGAAGACATAAGCCTGCTCGCCCAGCACTTTAGCGCAAGTATTGCTAAACGTATGAACCAAAAAGAAAAGCGCTTTGCAAACGATGCCATGCATGCACTAGTACGTTACGACTGGCCTGGGAATATTCGCCAGCTACAAAATGTTGTAGAGCAAGTGGTCGCATTGAGCGCCAGCGAGGTAATTTCTGCGCACTTAGTGTTAAACGCACTTAACTCAAACGAGGCCAGTGCAGAGCCGCTTTCTCTAAATGATGCCAAAAAAGAGTTTGAGCGCGATTATGTAATAAACACCCTCAAAATGGCCGGCGGTAACGTAGCCGAAGGCGCAAAGCTTGCCAAACGTAATCGTTCGGATTTTTATAAGTTAATAAAAAAACACAATATTGATGTCGATAATTTAGTGTAATTTAAGAGTAAGGTTATTAAATGCAGTTATTTATGGTGTATCTAGGCGGGCGAATTCAAGGCTGCCACATAGAAATGCACGATATTCGCTTTGTCGTAGGGCAAAGCATTGAGCAAACTTATTCAAAGCTAAAAAGCCAATGGGTGGGCGATAAAAACAATGTGCATATGGACAGCTACATGGCAATTAACCATATCGACGGTTATAAAGTAGAAGTCGTTGATACCTACGTTGAGCAAAATAAGCAGCTGTATTTTGTTAATTTAGGCGCTTACAGAAGCGACTCTATGGCTGAGCAACACGACTTTGCATTGTATGTTGCCAGTAGTGCTGCAGAGGCCAAGCAGCGCGCTAAAAGCGACTTGCTTGCAGGCCTTAGCCATATTCATAAAGATGATTTACATGATGTAGATGACTGTTTTGCTATAGACCTGCTAGACAGCCAATTAAATATTAAGCTTACGCCAAGTGGGCATGCTCAACCAATAAAACCAGATTGGTTTGGGTATTATATTCTTTAACAGTAAAATTAAGAGTCTTGCTCGCTTTGCTCATTGGCTTCGCTTTTAGCTGCCATTTTAAATGCCACAATAACTAGGCCAAACATCGCAAAGGGCAGCGCTGCCAACATGTATTCAACCATGTTGCTATCTTGAAAGTTAGCCTGTAGTAAAAAGTGACCCGCCACGCACATTACAATAACCACAAGTAATATAGGCAGTAGCATAAGTTCTTTTTTTGATGAATGATTTTTCATTGAATGTAAGGCTATGGCTTAAAATAAAGCGCTATTGTAATGAGCTTATTTAAGCTTGGCAAACTATGGTGATTTTAATGGTATGATCGACATCAAATAACCACCCAGTGTGATTAGGATAAACAGTGAAACACAACCTTAAGCAAGTTTACCTTGTTGGTGGCGCGGTACGCGACCAGCTACTTAATATAGCATCAAAAGATAACGACTATGTTGTTATAGGCGAAACACCCCAAACTATGGAGTCGCTTGGTTTTGTGCCTATAGGAAGTGATTTTCCGGTTTATTTACACCCAAAAACAAAAGAAGAATACGCCTTGGGTCGCACCGAGCGAAAAAGCGGTAAAGGCTATACCGGCTTTGTGGTAGATGCCAGCCCTAATGTCACCCTTGAAGAAGATTTAGCACGGCGCGATTTAACCATAAACTCAATGGCACTTGATGAAAACGGCACCGTTATTGACCCTTTTAATGGCCAAAGCGATTTACACAATAAAATACTGCGCCACACCACAGAAGCCTTTGTAGAGGACCCGGTAAGGGTATTACGCATAGCGCGTTTTTTAGCACGCTACGGAAGCGAATGGCGTATTCACCCAAGTACTTATGCATTAATGCGCGAGCTTAAAAACAAAGGTGAGCTTAATCATTTAGTGCCCGAGCGCGTATGGCTCGAAACCGAAAAAGCGCTGGGTGAAAAACACCCTGAACTGTATTTTCAAGCACTACATGGCTTAGGTATTTTCCCAGAAATAGAGAGTATGCAAGGTGTGCCGCAACCTGCAAACCACCACCCTGAAGGCGATGTGTTTGTTCATACTATGTTGGTACTTAGGCGCGCTGCCGATTTAAATTTTAATTTAGAAACACGGTTTGCGGCACTCACTCATGATTTTGGTAAGGCCCTGAGCTTTAAAAAACGCGGTAATTTACGCGGCCATGAACGCGAAGGGGTAGCCATAGTAGAAAAGTTTTGTGAGCGTTTAAAAGTGCCTAATCGTTTTCGCGATATTGGCGTACTCACCAGCGATAATCACACCTTATGCCATACGCTTGAGCAATTAAGGCCACAAACGATTCATAAATTAATTGTCACTAATTTAAATGCATTAGTGCACCCAGAGCGATTTATTGCGTTTACCCAAGCATGCCAATGTGATGCGCAAGGGCGCGGAGAAACGCTCGTAAATAAGCCCTATCCGCAAGGGGCTAAGCTGCGTGCAATTTTTAATGAATTACAAAAAATGGATAAAAAGCAGGTAGTGCAAACAGCACTTAAAAATGGCAAAAAAGGCCCAGAAATAGGCGAAGAGGTAAAGCTGGCAGAAATAAACTGCATTAAAGCGTTTTTACAAAACGAGCAAGCAACGCAATAGGTAATACCCTAGCTGAGGTATTCAGACACGCCTTCGTTTTTAACTTGTTCTGGCTGTCGTAAGTTTTTATATGTAGAGGTGGCAGGCTCTGAAGGCAAGCTAGGTGCTTGCTCTTGGGGCCTGTATAGATCAAAAATAAATTCGATCTCTTCACGCTCAAGTGGATTGTTCATGATCTATTCTCCTTAATTAGCGTTCAGGGTATGGCCGTCTGACTGAATTAAAAGTGAATAGTTACATTTTAAGTTGTACTAATTTGTAATCGATGTGCAAAAAATAAGGGCGGCTCAGCAGGGCGCCACTTTATGCACAGCCTAGCTTTGTAAAGGCAGGGTTACTTTAAACACCACGCCATTACCGCACTCGTTGTTTTGCGCAGTGACACTGCCTTTATGGTAATCACACACCAGCCTTACAATATAAAGCCCCAAGCCTAAGTGCGGTTGTTGCTGCATCTGCTGGCTGCGTACCGACACCATAGAATCAAAAATATGCTCAGTTAGCCCTTCAGGCAGGGCGGGGCCTGTATTACTCACTGTTAATATTGCTTTATTTTCGCTCTGCTTAAGACCTACATTAATAGCCGTATTTGCTTCACTAAATTCCAGCGCATTATTAATAAGCTTATCAAGTAGCTGAGCTATAAATTCGGGAGCACCTTGCATAGGTAAAGGGCTTTGGCATACATCAAGGTCAAATAACTGCTCAGGGTAAGTGAGCTGGTAGCCTTGCATACAGCCATTAATTACTTTTTGTAAATCAAACGGCTCGCTCTCGTTGCTTTGAATGCTTTGTTCAAGGCGCGTGGCTTCGCTCATGGTGGTTATTATTTTACCTAATCGCTCAACCCCTTCACTAGCTCGCTCTAGGTATTTTTGGCTAAGCTCATTTTGCTCCAAGCTTTGTAGGTTTTCTAAAGAAGAGCGAACCACAGCCACCGGTGTACGTAGCTCATGAGATAACCGCGATGACATATTTTCTAAATAATTCGTGTACCCGCCTAAGCGGCCAACAATATTGGCGAAACTTCGTGAAAGGTCGCCTATTTCATCGTTTGAGTCGCTGTAATTAATACTGCCGGTAATGCGCCCTTGAGCATCAATAGCTTGCTCTGCGGTGTCGCGCAGTCGCCTAATGCGGCTCGAAATACGCGAGGCAAAAAAGAACAACGTAACGGTACCAATTAGCATCACCGCTAAAATAACGTTAAAAAGCTTTTCGAGCGATTTATTACGCAGGGTGCGTACACCGTTAGTGGTTTCCTCGGCGATTACTGCGCCAATCACTTTATCTTCTATCCAAATAGGGTATGCCGCCGATAAAATAACGGCTTTACTGTCGGGCGTTAACCGCCAAGACGACGCTGGTTGCCCCTTCAGTGCCTTAGCTAAATGCGTGCCCTGCATTGAGGCAACATCGTGCAGGGTATCTAAAAATTCGTTTTCGGGGCGAGTTAAAATTTTATAATAAAGTGGGTGCAAATACGTTTGCTCAAAGCGTTGCCAGGCATTTTTAGGCGGCTGGTTTTTAAGACCGTCGGCCCATACGCCATCGGCATTTTGAATTGTGCCCGACTGCGCTAATACGCGATGATGATTATCAACCACCCAAATACGGCTACCACTGTGACCCATACCTTTTAAAATTCGGTTAATTTCTGGTGAGGGCACCAATACCGAGCCTAAATCGCTTGGGTTATTTAAATTAGAGGTCGACATTGTTTTAAAATCGAGCGGCGCTTTTTTTGTGTCAATATCGACCACGGCAAAGCCTAGCTTGTTACCAAGCATATTTATAGGAAAGCGCAGCTCTACGTTATATCCCGATTCAGTGCGTATAAAATAGCCCTGAATTTTTGTAAACGGTGTTTTGGTATTAGCATCAAACGCATTTACCCAGCCATCTTGGCGTGGGGCAATAATGTACGTATTAAAATCTCCGGCTGGGCTTTTTAGGCCAATTATTAAATGGTCGTTATTAGTAATGCTTAAACTATTTTTAGCACGATATACAAGGTGATCGTCAGTTACTTTAAACACGGCATATAAATAGTTATCAAACTTGCCAACCATATGATCAAACGATAAATCCTCAGCTTTATGCTCCTTGTCTGCTTTTTGTAAATAGCGTTTATCGTAATGCCAAAAGAGTGGTTGATAGCTTTGCCAGTCGCTCAGTTTGCCATCGAGTTGAATGGCGTTTTTAAGATTGTACGCATATAAGTCGCGCCCTTTTACTACCTGGTCTAAAAAGTTGGTTTGTTCATCAAAAAGGGCTGGGCGTTCATGCAGAGCGGTGGCGAGCGCGCGAGTGGTGCCTACGAGGGTTTTTTCTTGGCCTTGGCGTAAAAATTTTTCCATTTCCCACACGTACTCGTAGCCAAGCCAAGGCAGTAAAAACAAAAAACACGACAGTAATATAAATTTACTGCGCAGGCCAAATCGTAACATTAGCGTTGTTCCCACCTGTAGCCCATGCCGTACACCGTATCTATGCAGTCAAAGTTGTTATCAAGGGCGATAAACTTTTTACGAATGCGTTTTACATGCGAAGTGATAGTACTGTCGTCTACGTAAATTTTTGCATCGCTCATTAAATCGTTACGGCTTTTTACATGGCCTGGGCGCTGCGCAAGTGAATGCAACATCCAAAATTCAGTCACGGTTAAATCAACTAATTGCTGCTGCCAAAATACTTGCATGCGCTGGGTGTCGAGCGTTAACTGGCCACGTGTAATTAATGCATTGGCATCGGCGGGTTGCTCAAGCGCTTCCATGCGTCTAAATAGCGCGCCTATTCTGGCAGCCAAGTGGGCTAAACTAATATCTTTTGTTAGGTAGTCATCGGCGCCCATACGCAGGCCACACACAGTATCTATTTCACTATCGCGGGCGGTTAAAAAAATAATAGGCAGTGTTTTAGAAAGCGTACGCAAGGTTTGGCAAAGCAAAAAACCGCCGTCTATTTCGTGGCCTAAACCAATATCAACAATGGCTAAATCGGGTAGGGCGTCTTTAAATGCAATCTCTGCGCTGACGCGGTTAGCAAAGCCACTTACCTGGTAACCCTGGGCGCTAAGCATTTCAATATAGTTTTCGCGGATGGCGGTTTCATCTTCAATGATGGCTATTTTTTTCATTCTACTCACCCTTATTTATTTTAAAACGCACTATATCGAAGTTTTTCAGTTATGTACGCTTAAAAAGGCAATTGCCATTTTTTTGCCACAATTGCTCAGCGGTTTGCCATTTTTGCTCCCCTTTGTTGCCACTTGCAGCTGTTTTAATACAACCATCAAAACAAAACATCACAAATTAAAACAAGTTTAAGGATTACATTATGAAGAAGACATTAATCGCATTAACGCTAGTAGCCACAGTGTGTACACCTGCATTTGCAGCAGCCGCTAACACCCCTTCTAAAGAAGCACATAAAGAAACTGCCATCGGCTTAGGTACTGGCGCCATTATTGGTGGTGTCGTTGGTGGGCCAATTGGTGCTTTTATTGGCGCATTTGCCGGGGGCTTAATTGGTGATTCAAAAGTAGCTGATGACAAAATTGCCCAGCAGCAGAGAGCAATAACAGTGATGCAGCAAAAAACCAGTGACTACCAACAGGTACTTAATCAAAACAATAGGCTAGAGCAGCAGTTAGATGTACTGACTAATCAAAATGAGCAGTTAACACAATCGCAAATAAATAACTTACTCGCCATGACAGTACAATTTAAAACAGGCTCAAGTGCTATTGCCCCGCACTTTGCTACGCAGTTAGACCAGCTTGTGGTGCTGTTAAAAAATCAGCCGCAACTAGCATTAGATTTAAGTGGCTTTGCCGATCAGCGCGGTGATGAGCAAGCGAATCTTTTATTGTCTAAAAAACGTGTAAACGCAGTGCAAAGTTACCTTATAAAGCACGGCATTAGCCATACACGTTTAAGTGCGCACGCTTTTGGCGAGCAACAAACATTAGCGCGCAGCAATACCGTAGAAGATAACTTTTTTGATCGACGCGTAACACTTACTACCCGCTCAATAAACCCAGTAAATGGCCAAACGGCAAGTAACTAAAGCCACTTTTATTTGTGTAAAGTTAAGCGTTCGATGGAGTGATTTTATGTTGAGTAACCCAACCAAAATGCTTACTAAAGTAAGCATTTTTATTTTCTTAGTGGCTGTGCTTCTACTTAGTTTTAATAGCCGGGCACAGTCGCCCAAGCTTGAACTTTTTGACAGCAGCGGTACCCCTGTCGCGCCGGCAATTATATTAAAAAGCGATGCTAACATGACCCTAACCGGGCTGATAAATCACGTGGTCGTTAAGCAAACTTATCAAAACGATAATCCGTTTGCGGTAAATGCGCGTTATGTGTTTCCGCTACCTGGTGAAAGCGCCGTACATGCGATGACGATGCGCATAGGTGAGCGAGTCATAAAAGGCCAAATAGATAAAAAAGTAGAGGCCGAAAAAAAGTATCAGGCAGCTAAAAATGCAGGCAAGCAAGCCGCACTTGTACGCCAGCAGCGCGCTAATATGTTTATTACTAACGTGGCAAATATAGGCCCTGGCGAGCAAATTGTGATAGAGCTTGAATACCAAGAGATCATTGATTACAGCAATGGCACCTTTGCTATTCGCTTCCCAAGTACCATTACGCCGCGCTATCACACAATAAGCGCAAATATTGAAGCTGCGCAAACTAGCCTAACTCACGCTCCTCAGGGGTGGTTAAGCCCTGTATATAGCAAAACGCAGCACAGTGAGGCGCCAAACAGCCAATTTAGTTTAAATATTAATATAGATGTAGGCTTAGAGCTTGTAGATATAGCGTCTAAATTTCATCGTGTAGAAGTACAAAACCCGGCTTTTGGGCAATATACGGTTGCTTTA
>NZ_DCYU01000061.1:39098-41267 GCF_002331165.1 Pseudoalteromonas sp. UBA2102 | reverse complement strand
TTAGCACTTTATTTAGTGGCGCTGCTTGAGAGCCGAATAAACAGCGCCAACGAGCTAAGCTTGGCGCTACATAGCCAACAACAAAGGCCACACCCAGTATTTAAGCAGCAGTTAAAATACTGGCAAAACCGTTTAAAAGTAACCGACAGTAACAGCGAGCTAAACACCGAGTATTTAGGTTTGCTGGTGGCATTAGCTTACCCCGATCGCATTGCAAAAAAACGCGGCAATGGCTATTTACTTGCCAATGGTGCGGGCGCTGATTTAAACACCGATTACTGGCATAACGATGACTACCTTGCTATTGCAAGCATGGGCGGCCATAAAGGCACGCGTATTTTTGCAGCCACCGCACTTAGCCCATTTGAACTACAAGATTACTTACCGCACTTGTTTACTACGCTTACCCGCTGTGAGTTTGATGAAAAAACCGCGCGGTTTATCCATCAAGACGAAGTAAAGCTCGGCGCCATTACGCTTACAAGCCAACCAAGTAAGCAAAAGCTTGATAAAACCGAGCGCGCCAAAGCGTGGCTTAATTTATTTACCAAACATGGTTTTGCATTATTTAATGAACAACCCGATGCACAGCAGTTATTAATACGCATGAGTTTAGCCAGTCAGTTTATGCCAGATACGTTCCCGGCAATAAGCGAGCAGCAACTTATCAAAACAGCTGATGATTGGTTAGGCGTATATTTACAGGATATAAAAACGCTGGAGCAGCTTAAAAAGTTTAACTACTTTGAAGCACTGCAAAATTGTTTTGACTGGGCACAGCAAACAGCCCTAAAAACACTGTTACCGCTTAGGTTAACGGTACCGAGTGGGTCAAATATAAAAATTAATTACCAGCTAGATGGCCCCGCAAAACTTAGCGTGCGCATGCAAGAAGTGTATGGCTTAACAAGTACGCCAATGCTTGCAAATGGCAAACTGCCTCTGCTTATGGAATTACTCTCGCCAGGTAAGCGTTCATTACAGCTTACGCAAGATCTTGCGCACTTTTGGGCTAGTAGTTATCGCGATGTACAAAAAGAAATGAAAGGACGTTACCCCAAGCATTTTTGGCCCGACGATCCAGCCAACAGCGTGGCAACCAATAGAGTAAAAAGCAAAATGTAGGTTTATTAACTTAAAAATATTTGTTTTATTTTTGAACATGTGAATATAGTGTACCTATAAATAAATCAATACTTTTAACTACAAGGAAGAAGTGATGAAACGACTATTTACATTAGCTTTGCTATTAGTGAGTACCTTTTCGGTTAATGCTGAAAAGGCACTGGACTTAAATAAATTTGCACAACATTACTACAACACAATGACCGCCACGCAAGCGCCTAACGCAAGTGAAAAAGAGCTTGAAGCCTACCTTAATTTATTAACAGACGATGTAGGCAGCCAGCACATACCGTATCAAGTAGATGACTCTCGCACAGCAGAGGGTAAAAAACTAATGCGTAAGGGCATGCGTTTTTATTTAGGCGCGCATACCTTATACGAAAGCGAGCTGCTAAATACCTTTATATTTAACAATAGCGGCTTTGCGATTCGTTATAAAAACCACGCTAAGGGCATTCATCCGCAAAGTAAGCAGCCAATCGAGTACACATCAGTAATGATGGAAGTAATAGAAGTTGAAAACGGTAAAGTGGCGATGATCCGTAAATATCACGAATAAAACGTAAAGTGATAAAACGCGCTAGCCATTAAAGCAAAGTTAATGGCTAATTGGGCTGTAATAGCTTTTTGTTGTTAAGTGCTTAAACTTCTTTACCACCGTGTTGCTCTGCTAAATCATCTAGCTCGGCAGAGGTGTAATCAAACCCGCTTTCATCATACTCGTAAGTGACTTTTACACTGTCGCCGCCATTAAATAGGCGAGTTTTAACTTGGTTTACGGGCCAATCTTTTAGTACATGCACAAAGCGGTTAGCAACTTGCGAGGTTTCAAAGCGGTAGCGAATTTCTGTTTTCATAAAAAGGCTCTGTTATTGTATGGCTTAGCTAAAAGTGAGTAGTAAAATTACACTATTTAATGCATTACCACCTCTCATAATCTCTTGAGTGTGTTGATTTTTAATGGTTGAATTTGCAGCCGTATGTTTGGTTTTAAGGCAAGGCAGAGCCTATGTAACTTGGTTATTCCCCATAAATAGGCGATAA